>JBIPND010000368.1:0-4247 GCA_044374015.1 Luteolibacter sp.
GGGGTCTGGAATCGCGTGCGCAGCGCAGTGAAGGAAATTCCAGGCTTTGAGGTGACGACGGAGATGGCGCTGGGGACCTTCTCGTTCGCCAAGTATCTGATGTGGAAGGACCTCACCGATCGAAAGGACCAGTTGATCGCCAACTCCGTGGTCAAACACCTCATCGAGCGCGGGGAGGAAAAATTCGGCGGCGAATCCCAATACCCCAGGGAGTCGGATCTGGATGCCACGATATCCCCGGCGGAGTTGTTCACGCCGCTGCCGGCGGACTCCTCGCAGATTGCGGCCGTCGTGGCTTCGGCCCGTGGTTGCAACTTCGTGCTCGATGGCCCACCAGGAACCGGAAAGTCACAGACCATCGCGAACATGATCGCACACAACCTATCGATCGGGAGGCGGGTGCTGTTCGTCGCCGAGAAGATGGCGGCCTTGGAGGTCGTGCATCGCCGCCTGGCGGAGAAGGGCATCGCGGAGTTCTGCCTGGAGGTCCATTCCAACAAAACGTCCAAGACGGAGATTCTCCAGCAGCTCGACCGCGCCTGGAACGCCCGTGGCGACCTAGGAGCGGAGGAGTGGACTCGTGAAACGGATCGGCTCAGGACGCTGCGCGACCGGCTCAACGGTGTTTGTGAACGGCTGCACCTGCGGCATCCGAATGGCATGACCATCCATCAGGCCGTTGGTCGGGTGACTCGGGACCATGGCACGTCAACGCCGCGGCTCAGCTGGGCGACCGGCACGCAGCACCGCACTGAAGAGTTCGAGTCCATGCGCGAGACCGCGCACCGGCTGGATCTCAATTTCGATACCTACTCGGACGCGCCCAAGGATTTCTCGATCATCGAACAAAGCGAATGGTCCAACGGGTGGCAGGAGGCCCTACTCGGCACGGCAAAAACCCTACCCGCCAAGATCGAAGCCTTGGTTGCCGCGAGAGATCAACTCAAGGGTTCTTGTCAGTTCGACGTCGCTGCCGGGACCACCGTTGCGATGGAGCGCCTCGCACGGTTCGTGCGGGTGCTCCTGACAACGCACCAGAAGGACATGAGCTTTGCCTTTGCACCGGATCTCAGCGACAAACTCGCGGCGGCCCGACGGTTTCTCCCGCTGCTGCTAGAGTATCGGTCCGAGGAGGGGGGACTATCCGTGCGCTACAGCCCGGAAGCAGCACGGAAGATCGATGTGGATCAGCTCGATGCCCAGTGGATCGCCGCAAACAAGAAATTCTGGTTGTTGGGCAGCTTGGCGAAAAAAGGGGTTGCAAAGGCACTTGCCGCGCAGGCAGGTGCCGGTGCGCTGCCCGACGTGGCAAAGGATGCGCCCCGACTGCGCCGCATGCAGGAACTCCTGCACCAGATGGCTGACCTCAAGTCACTCCTTGCCAACATCCCCGGCTGCGCTGGACTGGATAGCCAGTCCATACTGGTGGAGGAGGCGATCGGAATTGCAGAAAGCATCCAGCGACAACTGCCAGCGCTGATTTCGAGCCCGGACGAACTGATTGCACTGAAAGGATCCGCTCGCCGTCTGGTCGTGGATGCCAACCAACTTCTCGGCCCGGATGGTGTGATTGCTTTGGCCGTCGCCAGCCTTGAAGGAGCCATCCTGGAGTATCGTGAAATTTATGGCCGCTTTGCCGATCTATGTGCGCTTACGCAACCGGAGACACTGTCCTTGGATCAAATCAAAGCCGCAGCCGATGCCATCGCCACCAGCGAGACCCGGCTACGCTCTTGGTGCACCTGGCGGCGTGTCCGCCAAGCCGCGATTCAACAGAATCTCTCGCCGCTGGTGGCAGCCATTGAAGAAGGCCGACTGGCCAAGGGGGACGTGGAGCCTGCATTTTTGACCGCTTACTCCAAGTGGTTCGCCGCTGAAATGATCGATCGCGAACCGGTCCTCCGGGATTTCGTCTCCGCGGAGCACATGGACAGCATCGAGGAGTTCCGGCGCGTCGATGACCAAGTCGCGAAGCTCACGGCGGAATACACCCGGACCGTCCTGTGCGGTCGGCTTCCTTCAAAAACCGAGGTGGGCAAGAAAGATGGCTACGGCATCCTCAAGCATGAATTGCAGAAAAAGCGCAGCCATAAGCCACTGCGCAAGCTGGCGAGCGAAATGGGAGAGGCATTTGGCCACCTTGCCCCGTGCATGCTGATGAGCCCGCTCTCGATCGCCCAATATCTACCTGCGGACCAGCAGTTGTTCGATCTCGTCATTTTTGATGAGGCCTCCCAGATCACACCGTGGGATGCCGTCGGCTCCATCGCCCGTGGCAAGCAAGTCGTTATCGCCGGGGATCCGCGCCAAATGCCGCCGACCAACTTTTTCCAACGGGGCTCCAACGACAGTGAATTTGATGGCGACGTGGAGGAGGATCTCGAGAGCATCCTGGACGAGTGCCTGGCGGTAGGGATACCGCGCCACAGCTTGAACTGGCACTACCGCAGCCGTCACGAGAGCCTCATCGCGTTCTCGAATCACGCCTACTACGGAAACAATCTCATCACCTTCCCTGCGGCGGTGACGCGGGACAGCGCCGTCGTCTGGCGGCGGGTGCAGGGCATTTATGCAAAAGGCCAGGGCCAGACGAACCAATTGGAAGCCGAGGCCATCGTGGCGGAAACGGTGAAGCGATTGACGGACCCGAAATTCATCAAGTCCGGCCATACACTGGCCATCATCACTCTCAACTCGAAGCAACAGAAACTCATCGAGGACCTGCTGGATGCCGCACGGCGCAGCCATCCTGAGATCGAACCCTATTTCAGCGACGACCTGTCCGAACCCGTGGTCGTGAAGAACCTCGAAACCGTGCAAGGCGACGAACGAGACGTGATCCTGCTGGGCATCTGTTACGGGCCGACAACGCTGGGAGCCGGGACGATGTCGATGAACTTCGGCCCACTCAACCGGGACGGTGGCGAGCGGAGGCTCAACGTCGCACTCACCCGCTCCAAGCAGGAGATGATGGTGTTTACCTCATTCGACCCTTCGCTGATTGATCTCAACCGGACCAGTGCCCGCGCCGTGCGGGATCTCAAACATTTCCTGGAGTTCGCGGATCGGGGCCCACGCGCCCTGTCGGAAGCCGTTCAGGGCTCGGTGGGCGGTTTCGACTCCCCGTTTGAGGAAGCCGTGGCCGGCAGGCTGCAGGACAAGGGCTGGCAGGTGGTCCCTCAAGTGGGAGTCTCCCGCTTCCGGATTGATATCGGGATCGTCCACCCGGATCGCCCCGGGGATTTCCTGGTCGGAGTGGAGTGCGATGGGGCGACCTATCATCGCAGCGCCACCGCCCGTGACCGTGACAAGGTCAGGGCCGCGGTGTTGCAAGGACTGGGCTGGAATCTCCTGCGCGTGTGGTCAACGGATTGGTTCGTGGACCAAGCGCGCGAAATCGAGCGGCTCCACGCAAACTTGGAGTCCATGCTCAACGAGCAGCGACAGCAACGGGCAGCGGAGCCGGCGAATGTCGTGGATCTTGGGACTGCCGCCAGCGAGATCATGCCAGCCTTGATTGCGTCCCAGCTGACGGACTGTCCAAGCAGCGCGGATGAACCGACCTCCGAACCCGTGATAGCGGCGACGCTCGACATCCCGATGAGCCAGGAGCCCACCGTCTACCAGACTACGGATTACTCAGAGTTCTCGGACCGCATCGATCCCGAGAACTTCCACAATGAGAGCTATGACGCGACCCTCCAGGAATTGATGAGGCTCACGCTCGGCTTGGAGGCTCCCATCGCCGCCGACCTGTTGGTCCAGCGCATTGCGCGTGCCCATGATTTCAAAAGATCGGGCCGCCTCATTCGTGAGCGGGTTTTAGATCTGGCGGACGACCATTTCCACCTGCGCGAGGATCCCATCAACGGCTCCTTCGTCTGGCTCCATGCAGGAGGCCCAGGCACCATGACCTCGTTCCGCATCTCGAGCGAAGGAGAGGTCGCCCGCAGCATCGAGGAGATCCCCTGCGAGGAGATTCTGGCAGCCGCCCTCCATGCGGGCGTGGAGTGTTCCGCCTCTCAAATTGCCCGGACTTTCGGCAACAAGCGCTTAACGGCTCCGGGCAAGGAGCGCATTGACCGGGCTATCGAGCTTCTCGAGGAGCGTCGCCGCGCCCTCCCCTCCGCCGCCGGGAGATTGATGTGAGCCAAAAGTGAAACAGCCATGATCGTCCAACTTGGAAATCTGACTGCCGTGGCCGGAACTACGACCGATCTGTCCGGCGGCGTCTAGCTTTGGCTTGC
>JBIPND010000369.1:0-4246 GCA_044374015.1 Luteolibacter sp.
GGAATCGCCGCGATTGCGATTTCGCCCACCGTGCTGGGACAGTATGAAATCAAGGGCAAGGTCGGGAACAAACTCACCTACCGCGCCGGCGGCATCCCCAGCGGCAGCGGCGGCACGCCCAGCGGCGCGCCGGCGATCACCCCGCAGTTTTCCAACATGGTTGAAACGGGAGCCACCAGCGGGCCCATATCCACCTCCACCAATCCGCTCGTTCGCTTTCCCTCCTCACCCGCCTTCGCCCTCAAGCGCTCCAGCCTGGGAAACACCTTCTCCTCCGGCGTCCCGGCCTATTTCATCGGTGACCGGATCGAGCTCCCGCTGGCCTACATCACCACCAGCGGCACCAGCGTCGCCGCCGCCGCTGGCTTCTGGCGCGCGGAGCCGGTCCGCCCCGGGGAAATCGTCACCAACCCCAACGGCCAACCGCTCAAGGATTCGTCCGGCGCGCTGATCTCGAACGTCGGCGGAGTCGTGGTGCCCAGCCTCGCGACCGGAAGTTATGAAAACTTCTATTACAGTCCCCACGCCGGCCAGGTCTTCGCCAACCAACCGGGACAGGTGCAAATCTGGTGGCGCTCCCTGCTGCCGAATGCCAGCAACGAGTATGTCCTGGTGAAGGATACCTTCGCCGTCTCCTCGTCCACCACCCGCCCGATCCGGCAGTTTTTCTGGACCGAAAAAAGTTTCAATGGCCCGCCGATCAGCATTCCCAGCGGCCGCATCGTCACCGTCAACCCGGTCTTCAGCAACGTCTTCCCGCCATCCGTCAGCGAGGAATATGTGGCGGTGGGATCCTCCTCTCCCGCCGATCCCGACGCCCAGCCCGCCGAGGAGCTGCGCACGGTGTGGTTCGAAAAAAACACCGGCATCGGCTCCCTCCGCGCCTACAACATTACCGGCCGGATTCTCGTCGAATACCTCGGCGAACTCGGCCCGGACGGAACCCACGAGTTCCTCGGCGCCGACGTGGTTGAAATTTCAAAGGCATCTCCGTTCTCCACGCTATCGGTCAACCTGGGCAGCGAGATCCGCCCCGCCGCCAATGACCCGAAACTGGTCGCCCTCCCGGTGGAGACCGACACCTCCGGCACCGCCTCGTTTTACGGCAGCGTCTCCCGTCCCGACGGCAGCCTCGCTTACTATGCGGAGAAGGAAAACGCCCTGGAAGATCGCGTGGTCTTTTATTGGCTGGAACAATCCGATGCGGCGATCGTTGCCGTTTCCGGAAACGCTCCGGGCCTGGAAATCGACTGGCCGAAATACCTTCACAAATATCTGCAAGTCTGGCCCACCAATGTCAGCGACTTCGCCCATTACACCATCCCCGGCAGCGGCAGCTCGCTTGACAATGGCACCGGCCTCAAATTCGAGGGCGGCACCATCCCGACCCTCGTCTATCAAGACGATGTGGCCCAGGGCGAGGCCTCGATCGATAGCACCAGCCAGCGACTGTTAGTCCTGCCGGGCGGCGATCAGGCCAACCGCGCGCTTCTCAAGTTCACCGGCAACAACGGCGCGGTCTGGTATGTGCCGCTGCTCACCCAGGTCGAAGGCCGCAGCAATTTCATCGAAAGCGACGGCGCCGGCCCGCTCACCGGCCAGGCCTACGTCGGCGAACGGATCAACCGGCCATCCGCCGACTACAGTCTCGCCGGCTACGTCGCCGCGGGCACCGCCTATTCGCCCAATGCCTACATCAATCCCTTCACCGCCGGCATCAACTCCGCGGAAAAAGGCGCGATCATTCCCGTCAACGCCCTGCCCGGCAGCGCGAATGCCCTGAAAGTCTGGTGGTTCAAACGCGTCGCGGCACCGTCGAGCGAGTTCAGCGATTTCTACACTCCGGCGAAAATCGGCACCTACGCGGTGGATTACCACCGCTCCTTGTTAGTCGATCAGGAAGACTTCGAGGGAACGGTCACCGGCTGGACGAACAACCTGACTTCCGTGGGTCCCGCAGGCCGCTATCTCGGAAGGTTTGGCAAATCCACCGGCGTCGCCACTGAAAAAACCTTCTCGGTCGATGGCAGCGGATCCACCGGCGTCTCCATCAACTTCACCTTCCATCGCATCGATTCCTGGGACGCGAATGAAAAATTCGAAGTGTATCTCAATGGCCACAAGCTGATTGATCAAACGTTCCCCAGCACCGAGGTCACCGCAGTGATCTCACAGAGCGGTTACTTCGAGAACCGCGCTTACTCCTGGAGCATCACTCCGGTCGCAGGCAGCTTCGGGAAATTCCTGGGAGAAAATTGGAACGACCAAAGTTTCCGGGTGAAAATCCAAGCCGGATCCCTGGACAATGTGCCGCTCAGCAGTTTGAAGCTCGGCTTCAGCAGCAACCTGGATTCAGCGATCAATGACGAATCCTTCGGCATCGACGACCTCACGCTCGAAGTGCCGCTTCCCCAGCAGATTGTCATGGCTTCGAACAAGGGCACCGGCAGCCTCGCTTCCGCCGTCGCCGCGGGCACCATCTACAACCAGCCGGATGTCGGCAAAACCGGCTACAACCCGAATGAGGAACACGCCATCCTGCTTGGCGGTCAGGGTTACGCCCTGCGCGACGACCTCAACCTCACCGACAGCTCGGCGGCCGCCGCGGTCGGCAGCGCCTTCACCTCGCTGCCCCGCGTCTTGATCGAATACACGGACACCACCGACAAGCGCCCGGCAATCTCCGTTTATGAAGTCCTGCGCGAGAATTCTTTCTATAAGTTTTCCTATGGCATCACCGCCGGCACCATCCTCAACTCGCCGATGCCGATGCCGCTCCTACCACTACCCGTGGACCCCGCGACCGGGCTGAGCAAGAACCTCGAAGTGGCCTCGCCGATTGACGTGACTCCCGAGGCCCTGGCAGCCGGGGCTCCATCGCTCTACGGAAAATTCAGTTTCAAGGACCGCAAAGGCTACGACTGGATCTACCGCGGCCCCCATGCCGGCGGCACGCCGTCACTGGGCATGCAGTTTTACTATCCGATGCAGACGAACTTTGTTTTCCCGAACCGCGCGCAGCCCGCCGAAGGCACGCCCCTGCCCTTCCTCCGGCCCCTCAGCGGAGATACCTATGCGGGAGATCCCGTGTTAGGCACTCCCATCACCGTGGCCTATTTCCCCACCTGGCCCACCAGTCCGCCGACCCTGAGCGTGGGTGAGACCCTCGCCATGCCCAAACGCGGCCTGCCTGCCGTCCGGGGCCAGAAAAGCGCCAACGTGCTCTATCAGCAGTCCGTCGCGCAGTCCGGCACCACCAAGGAGAGCACCGTCCTGCACGACCCGACGCGCGCCAAGTCGATCCTGCTCAACGCCGGCTCGGTCGGCTTGAAAAGCCTGCCCATTTCCATCGCCACCACCCAGGACAAGGGGAAAACCTACTTCCAACTGCTCCCTCCCCACTTGCAGCAACGCGTTTATTTCGACCCGAACATCGGCGAGATCGGGGCCGTCGTCCTGATCGGCGAGTTCGTCGATGAAACCGCTGGCGAAGACTACATCCACCTCAACGCGCTCAGCCCGGAAGACACGCAGGTCATGAAGGACCTGGTGGATCCCGACGACGGCGAGTCGCAGAATTGGTATCGCGCCATCGACGGCCTCGCGACACTTGTGGAAACCTTCAAGGAAGACCCGAACAAGCGGGGAACCTATATTCCGGACACCTCGCTGAGTTATAGCGTCAACAGCGAAAGCCTCGCCATCATCACGAATTCGGACACCGCGGTGGACAGTTATGCCCTCACTGCGAACGGCGCGGGAGCGGGCTACGTCACCCTGCTCTTCGGTAATGGCGAGGCCTTCACCCCCAAGGGGGATCCCGTGGAGATGCAGATCATCCAAGTGGTGCCGCAACTCTACACCGGCGACCTGAAAACCCTGGTCGCCTCCAATCCGCTCGACGAACAAACCACCCTCCGCCACAGCGGCGACTTCGCCGCCCGCCCGGGCAACTATCTGTTCGAGTGGCGTTACGCAGCGCCGGTCGATGGCGTGGCACCCATCACCTATCAGACCGAAATGACCACGGCGCTCGGGAATGTCGCTGAATGGAATTCGAAGACAAACCCAAGCAACCTGCTGCCCGAGGACTCCGAATACACCACCAGCAGCTACCCACTTCCACGCTCGATCAGCGTCAATGACTCTGGCTACACCGCAGGTTCCGGCCTACCCGGCACCGTGGCCAAAGCCGCCCAAACCGTGCACTACAGCTCGGGAAATCAAGGCGAGGCGATTTTCAGTG
>JBIPND010000370.1:0-4244 GCA_044374015.1 Luteolibacter sp.
CCTTCAGCGGAGTCATTTCCGGCGGTGCTGCGACAAACCGCGTCACCCTAGGTGCAGGGACCACCAGTAACCCAACTTCGGTGACCTTGCTGACCAATGCCTCGAACAGTTTCAAGGGTGAAATCTACCTTGGCCGCGGCGTGCTGGCGATCACCTCGAATGGCGCCCTCGGCGATGCCGCGAACGTGATCAACATGGACCATGGTAGCTCCAACGGTCAGTTGCGCTTCGATGCGAACAACATCGACGTCACCCACAAGATCCAACAAAGAACCACCACCAGCTACAATGTCAATGGTTTCGATGCGACTCTATCGGGAGAAATTTCCTTGAGTGGCGGCACAACCGTCAGGGGGGGCACCAACACGCTTGGCACTTCCGCTGGAACCTTGACTATTACTGGCAGCAATCTCTCGACTTCCGCTTATACCATCGCAGCGGACACCAAATTCATCGCCGCGTCCGTCAACGCCCTCGGCGGAGGCGTCAAGACCGTCAGCTCTGGCGGCACCGTCGCCTTCAAGAACGTCGGCACCTATACCTCGGCCGGTCAAATCAACCTCAACGGCAGCGGCACCCAGGTTGCAAGTGTCGGAGTGGGTGCTTTGCAAAACATCGCCGGAACGAACACTTTCAATGGTACAATCAACCTCGCCTCCAACTCGAGCATCGGCGTCACTGCCGGCAGCCTGACTCTCGGCGCTGGCGTCACGGGCGGATTCGCACTGGCCAAGACCGGAAGTGGCACTCTTACTCTCAATGGCGCAAGCAACACCTATACCGGTGCGACGACCATATCGGCGGGCACGCTGTTGATCAATGGCTCGTTGGCTTCGACCGCCACCACCACCGTGGATGCGCTGGCCAACATCGGTGGCAACGCCACGTTCAATGGTGCGGTCACGGTGAACGGCAATTTGTCTCCCGGCAACTCGCCGGGCCAAATGGACTTCAACGGACAAAACCTTACCTTGGGTTCCGCTTCCACCATCACCATGGAACTCGGCGGCACCACCCGTGGCACCGGAGCCTCGAATTACGACAGTCTCATCGACATCGGCACCCTCACCCTCGGCGGGACATGGACCGTTTCATCGTTCAACGCCTTCAATCCTGCGGTAAGCAACATGTTCGATCTCTTCGACGCCACCACGGTGGATGCGTCGGGATTCAACGTGGGTAGCGACCTCTTGCTGCCCACGCTCGGCGGCGGCCTGAGTTGGGACACCAGCGGCTTTACCACCAATGGACAAATCGTCGTCGTTCCGGAACCTTCAGCGGTTCTGCTGGGAAGCCTAGGCATGCTGGCCCTGCTTCGTCGCCGCCGCGCCTGATTTCCGGGATCGGTCGTCGGAGCTTCTTCTCAACGGTCCCGCTCACGCCGGACCGCTCCCGGGGTCTTGTCGGTTAGGCGTTTGATGAAACGGCAGATTTCATCGCTGCCGGAGAATCCGCACTCATGGGCGAGGTATCAAAATTACAAGAGACAGCAATCATCAATATTTGCAGAAGATGCTGAGAAGCCACGCTGAATTCCCGATTCCTTGCCATCAACTCCGCGTGGCTGAACTGGTAACCGGGGCGTCTGGCGTGCTTCTCGGAGTCCTGGGGTCCGCTACCAGGCCTCGGCGCGGCAGCCCTGGTTGGGATGAGGCTGTCAATGGTTTTGGAGAAAAGCCGTCTTGACAAAATTGCCACAGAGGGCAAAATGCCATCATGATCAAGACGCAAGTGCAGTTACCGGACGAACTCTATTACAAGGCGAAAGCCATTGCCGATCAGCGGGAATGGTCGCTGGCCGAGGTGGTGCGGCGGGGAATTGAACACATGGCGCTGGCATACCCAGTGAGTGCGTCCGCCAAGCCATGGACGCTTCCTGTGCTGAAGAGCGGAGATTTTCGACCCGACTTCGATCAGCTTGATCTCAAAGCCCTCGCAGAAAGTGACGAACTCAGGGGGGATCTGGCGTGATCAGCATCGATACCAATTTGTTACTCTACTCGCTCAATCCAGATTCCATCTGGCATGAGGCTGCGGTGAGCTTTCTACGGCAAAATCTGGGTGTTCCAGCGGTGCGGGTTGCCATCACAGATTACGTGCTTGTAGAGTTGTATGTCTTGCTGAGGAACCCAGCGGTGATGGCAAAAGCTCTTACCGCCAAAGCCGCGCGTGATTTGGTAACGGCTTATTGGGATGTGCCAAACGTTTTGCGTGTGGAAAACGCCAACGTGATGGATGAAGTTTGGAGGCTGGCCGGAGGCAGAGACTTTGCCCGCCGCCGGATTTTCGATGCACGGCTGGCACTGACACTGCGGCGAGGGGGCGTGACTCAGTTTGCGACTGCCAAGGTCAAAGACTTCGAGGGCTGGGGTTTCGAAAAAGTATGGAACCCGCTGATTCCATGAATTCCCTCAAAAGTCAAAAGAGCCCCAATACTGCCTTCTGGGCTGGCATTGCTGCTGTTAAGATAAGGCATACCCCGGAACCGAGTACCACGCTCCTCGGTGCTCTCTCAACGGTCCCGCTCACGCCGGACCGCACCTGGGGTCTTGCCGGTCAGCCGTTTGATAAAACGGCAGATTTCGTCGCTGCCGGAGAATCCGCACTCGTGAGCGAGCGACTCAAGGGTGAGATCGGTGTTGCGCAGCAGGTCGCAAACATGGAGGCACCGGAGTCGTTCGATCTTTTGCTTCGGGCTGCATCCGAGAACTGTTTGAAACCTTTGCCGCAGCAGTTCCCGTGAGACTCCGGCGTGACGTGACAACTCCTCCACCTGGACCGTGCGCTGTTCGATCTGTCCGCGCAGATAATTGAGCGCGCGGGCGACCACCGCGTCCGTGAGCATCACCTGGCGGGTGGACTCACGGTGCACCACCGACCGCGGGGCGACCTCGATCCGGTGGTCGTTTGGAATCCGCTCGCCGGACATCATCCGATGAAGCAGCGTGGCGGCCTGAAGACCGATTCGTTTGCCCGAATAGGGAATACTGCTGAGAGGAGGATCCATCATGTGGCAAAAGACGATATCGTCCGAGATTCCGAGGATCGGCATTTCATCGGGGCAGCGGATCCCGAGTTGGTTCAAAATCCGCAGCGTCCACACCGCCGCGATATCATCCTTGGTGAGGATGCCGCAAGGACGAGGCAGTTTCTCCAAAGGCTGCCGCATGCATTTTTCAATGCGCTGCGGCCGGTTGTTAGCTGGAAACGTGGAGGCCGGGACCTCGATCACATGGCAGCGTCCGCCGGCTGCGAGCACGGCCTTCCGGAATCCCTCCAGGCGTTCCGCGGAATAGCGCCTGCTCGATTCGTGGATGTAGGCGAAATCCCTCAATCCAAGAGACCGCAGATGCTCGGCTCCGAGGCTGCCGATGCGCGCGTTGTTCATCGTTACCCGGGGGAAATCCGGTTTTTTCCCGGGAAATTCAGCGCTCAGATTCACCACGGAGATTCCCCGTTTCCGCCACGCCTCGGCTTCTTCGGCGGTATAACGCATGACCAGCAGACCGTCCCCTTCCCAGTGCTCGTCGATCGGAGCCGCAGGAAGGTCGCCGCCACTCGGTTGGTCGAAGTGCAGCTCGAATCTCACCTTCGAGCGCTGGAATTCGATGAGTCCCTCGAAGACCCGGAACATGAATCCCGTCGCCCACTCGGGCAGGCGGACGCCCACCCGAAACCGCCGCTCGCCGGGGACAAGCGCAGGAAGAGGTGTCTGGGATGGGTTTTTCGATGCCATGGCTGTTTCCGGGATAATGCGACCACTACGCAGTCAGCGGCTTGAATTCGACGGTCTCGATCACTTTTCCGTCCAGGCCTTTCATCACGAAGCGCAGCGACTTACCGTCGGCTTTGCCCTCGATCCAAGTCGCGTTCTCCGGCTGCGGGCCGCCGCCGACCAGTTGGCCGTAGGGAAACTCCGCCGTGCCGGGAATCCACGCCGCCTCGTGCATGTGGCCGGATACGATGATCTGCGTCTTCCACGCCACCAGCGCGTCATGCCACAGCTCGCGGCTGGCTCGACTGAATGAATCGTAGTTGCCGTTGCCGTAGTCCTCGTGCTTGATCAACCGCTCCTTTTTCCAGCGCAGCGGGATGTGGCAGAAGACCACGCGGTAGGGCGCGTCCCGGAACTCCGGCCGCGCGATGACCTCTTTCAACCACTCGCCCTGCTCCTTGCGCAGCGGCTCGAAAGCGACGCGCCCGCCGAAGCTCGGATGATCGTCCGGCTTGTCCTCGCCGGTGTG
>JBIPND010000372.1:0-4224 GCA_044374015.1 Luteolibacter sp.
TGATATTTTAAAGCCAGCGCCGCGGCCTCCTCGAACTTGAATTTCCCGCGCTCCTGGGCGGCCTCTGCCAGAGCCTTGCCGGTGATGCTGTCCGTCATCCCGGGTGCCTGCCGGTCGAGCCAGCTCCTCATCGCATCGACCTCTTCCGCGGTCACTTTGCCCTTCCGCCCCAATTCCTCCAAGCGGGTGTTAGCCGCATCTCTGGCGGCGGCGGCCCGTTCTTCGGGGCTGGCGTTCACGCCGTCGAGGAAGGTGCCCACACTTTCAAAACCGCCGTCACCCACCAGTTCCGTCGCCATGTGCGCGAAGGTCCCCTCACGCTCGTCTTCCGGCACCAACCCTCTAACCAATCCGGCGTAGGCCTTGCGCGCCTCCTCCGGCAGCTCGTCGAAAGCGATTTGTTGGAGGACCTCCCGCCGTTGATCTTCCGGCAAAGCAGCGAGTCGGGCCGCCGCTGCGTCAGGGTCCGCGCCGATCAACGATTCCATCAAGGCCCCCTCGAATTGCAGCCGCATCTCACTCCTGCCATCCAAGGTCTTGCTGTCGAAAGTCCCGGCCGCGATCTGTTGTTCGAACCACGTCGCCGCGGCGGTTAGATCTTTCTGCGCCCATGCCTGCATCGCCGCCGAGAGCTGCCAGGCGACGCCGTCCGACTCGTCCCGAATCCGGTCGGCGAAGCGCCGCAGCGTCATTTCCGGGTCCGCCTCGATCAATGGAATGATGATCATCGACTCCAACAGCTCACGCGCCTCGGCGGATAGATCAAGCGCCGCGATTTCATCCATCGCCGCAAGCATTTCATCCGGCGACATCCCGTCGAGCCGTTGTTGAAGATCCATCATCGCCCGGATCTCCATCATGCCGTCGCCATTGACCATCCCGGCCATTTGTCCGGCGATCGCTTCCCAATCCATCGGCCCCTTGCCATTCTTGCCCGTGGCTTTTGAAGCACGTTGCGCCGTAGCAAAATCAGACCCGGATCCCGCTCCCTGCGAGGCCGCCGCGATTCGCTGGCGCAAATCCGAGCGTTCCTCCTTGAGCCCGGAAATGCTGCGCATTTGCGACAGGTTCCAGGCTCCAGTTAGAACCAGCGCCACCACCGGGGGGATCAGATATGTGAGTTTCAACCCCGCAAAATTCACCGGATTCGCCACTCACGTCAAGGGTCGTGAATCCTCGCCAAAACCCGGGCTTCCCCTGCCTAGGCATTCCTGAGTTCAATCCGCCCATGAACCGTTTTCTCAAACCCACCCTCCTCCTCGCCGTCACCGGCTTCCTCGCCTCCTGCGCCGCTCCCACCACCGGCCGCGACGTCTGGGGCCACCGACCCGGCCCGAAGGGATTCAAAACCGTGATCATCGACGCCGGCCACGGCGGCAAAGACAGCGGTGCCGTCAGCCGCCACACCGGCCTCAAGGAAAAAGACCTCGCCTTCGACACCGCCAAACACCTCGCCAACGAGCTGCGGCGCGATTTCAAAGTCATCCTGATGCGCTCGGACGACACTTTCATCGATCTCGACGACCGCGTCATCCGCGCCAACCGCCACGGCGGCGCCATCCTCGTCAGCATGCATTACAACGCCGGTCCCTCCCACATCCGCGGCCCGGAAACCTACTATTGGCGCGTCGATAGCCATGGCCTCGCCACCCGCTGCCAGCGCGCGATGAATCAAGTCGTCCCGGTAAAAACCGGCAACCGCGACCTGGTCCGCCGCCGCATGCGCCTCACCCGCAACCCGGAAATCCCCTGCGTCTTGCTCGAAGGTGGTTACCTCAGCCATCCCGCCGAGAGTGCCCTGATCGCAAATCCCGCCCACCGCCAAAAGCTCGCGGCCGCCATCGCGGGTGCCATCCGCACCCAAGCCGCCATCGGCGATGCGGGCACCGGTCCGCTGCCGCGGCCGATCAACGCGCCGCCGAGCCGGCCGACCGATGCGCCCGAGTGAATCAAACCGCCAGTTTTTCCCCTTCCGACTTCGCGACGATCACCGCCGCGCACGAGTCGCTGTAGATATTCACCGCGGTGCGGCTCATATCGAGCAAGCGGTCCACCGCGAGCAGCGCCACCACCGCCGTTTCCGCGCCGGGGATGCCCGAGCTTTTCAGGATCAGCAAAATGGCCACCAAACTCGCCGACGGAATGCCCGCCACGCCGATGCTGGTTAGCAGCGCCGCGACCACGATGAAAAATTGCGCGCCAAACGACAGGTCCACCCCCATCACCTGCGCCACGAAAACCACCGCCACGCATTCATAAAGCGCCGTGCCGTCCATGTTCACCGTCGCCCCCAACGGCAGCGTGAAACTCGACACCCGCCGCGAGACTCCGGATCCTTCTTCCAAACACCGCATCGTCACCGGCAGCGTGCCCGACGACGACGCGGTCGAAAACGCCAGCAGCAGCGCCGGACGCATCGCCCGGAAGTGCGCCCACGGATTCACCCCGCCAATAAAATGCAGCGCACACGGCAACACCACCAACAGGTGCAGCATCAAACCGGACAAAACCACCACGAAGTATTTCCCGAGATTCACGAACAACTCCGCCCCCGTGGCATAAACCACCGGCAAAATCAGCGCAAACACGCCGATCGGAGCCAGCGCCATCACCCAGCGCGTGATGATGATCATCGCGTCATTCGCCGATTGAAAAAACTCCTGGATCGTCCGCATCTCGCCCGCCGGCAAGCGGGTGATCGCCACCGCGAACAAAATGCTGAACACGATCACGCCCAACATTTGGCCGTTATCGGTGGCGGCTTCGAACACGTTTTCCGGCAGCATCGCCTTGAACACCCCGAGAAAATCCCCGGGCTTCCTCTCGCCGGCCACCGCCACCTTTTCCAACACCGCATCATCCGCCTGCGCCGCCGTCTGCGCGAACGCCTCGCGGATCACCGCATTCGGCTGGCCATCCACACGGCCGGGTTCGATCCAATTCACCAGACACAGCCCTAACAAAATCGCCATCAGACTGCTCGCCGCATAAAACCCGACGGTCTTCGCCCCCAACCTCGCAAACCCCTCCACCCCCTGCAAACTCGCGATGCCCGCCACCACCGAGGTCACGATCAGCGGCACGATGATCATCTTCAGCGCCCGCATGAACAAATCCCCGACGAACGTGGAAAACCCGAGCGCGCCCGCCACCCAGCCGCCCTCGGCCACCGGCGGCTGCGCCCGGAAAACCAGCGCCGTGAGCGTGGCCAACACCAGTGCGATCAAAATCTGCCAATGGGCGGGAATGCGTTTCATGGCGGTTAGCCAAGGGCATCCCGCGCCGGTTGGCCAGAAACAAGCCACATTTTGGAAATCGCCCGCGCACATTTACCAGCCCGCCGACCCTCGCCGGATTTGGTAAAATTTCCTGCGATTTCCCGGTTGACACCCGGGAACCCGCTTCCTAGTTTGCCACCCCCTCCGCGCACCGTTCGTGCGTAGGAGCCATTTTTTATCCAAGCACATGAAGACGTTTTCCGCCAAGCCGCACGAAGTCGAGCGCAAGTGGTATGTGATCGACGCCAAGGGCAAGGTCCTCGGCCAAGTCGCTGTTGAGGCTGCGCGCCTCCTCCGCGGCAAGCACAAGCCAATTTTCACCTCCCATGTTGATACCGGCGATTTCGTCGTGGTCATCAATGCGGACCAAGTTGTCCTCACCGGCACCAAGGAGACGTCCAAAATCTACACCCGCTTCTCCGGCTATGTCGGCGGACAGAAGGTCGAAACCCCACGCATCGTCCGTGAGCGCCGCCCGATCCTGCTCGTCGAACGCGCGGTCTGGGGCATGATCCCGAAGACCCGTCTTGGCCGCGCCCAGTTCGGCAAGCTCAAGGTGTATGCCGGCGAGACCCACCCGCACGAAGCCCAGGCTCCTGTCGCCCACGCCGTCCGTTAATTTTTTCAGAACCCATTTTTTCAAATGACCGCCACCACCACCCAGAGCGCCACCGGCCGCCGCAAAACCGCAGTTGCCCGCGTTTGGCTCAGCGAAGGCACCGGCCAGATCACCATCAATGATCGCACCTTCGAGGAATACCTTCCTACCATCGAACTGCAAAACGCGGTTCTCGCACCCTTCCTGGCCCTCTCGCTTTCCAACAAGTTCGATCTGAACGTCGTCGTCAAAGGCGGTGGCAAGCAAGCCCAGTCGATTGCGATCCGCCACGCAATTTCGCGCTCACTCACCCAAGTGGACCCTGAAAACCGCAAGGTCATCAAGCCA
>JBIPND010000373.1:0-4214 GCA_044374015.1 Luteolibacter sp.
ATGCGCGATCTCGCCGACGAGTTTGCCCGCGAAGGTGCCACCGAGGACGAACTCGACCGCGCTCTCAAACCGCTGCTAGGCCAGCTCGAAAAATCCCTGCGCGACAACACCTACTGGCTGAACACCGTGATGAGCCAATCCCAACAGGACCCCGTCCGCCTCGAACTCGCCCGCACCCGCGATGCGGACTACCGCTCGATCACACTCGCCGAGATCAACGCCCTCGCCAAAAAATATCTGACGCCTGGCAACGCCATGCTCGTTTCGATCAAACCCGCCGACTGATTCACCGCCATGGCCGGAATCACCATTCGCCCGTTGGCTGCCGCGGATCTGGCAGCCGCAGCCGCCCTGTTAGCCACCTTGAATGTGGAAACCCCGGTCGCGCTGATCCGCCAGCGTCTGGACACCCTGCTGGCGGACCACTCCCACTATCAGCTTCTCGGCGCCTTCAGCGGCGACGTTCTAACTGGCGTCGCCGGCGCATGGATCGCCACCAAGATCTGGTGCGGCCGCTATCTGGAAATCGACAACCTCGTCGTTGATCCCGCCCACCGTTCCTCCGGCATTGGCAGCCGTCTGATCGAGCACTTGGAAACCGTCGCCCGCGAGCGCGATTGCAAGCTGCTGGTGCTCGACAGCTACACCTCCAACCGGCCGTCGCACCGTCTCTATCACCGGCTTGGTTTTGAGATTTGGGGCTTCCACTTCATCAAACCCATCGGCGACTGGAAAGCGGGCTAAGCGATATTCAGCTGAAGCGCGGAATTTCTTCCAATGCCTTGAAGGATTCGAGGTGTCACCGAGTGACAGGTGAGGTTAGCCGTGGGCTTTCAACCCTGATACTTGGAAACATTTCCCGCACGGACGGAGGACTCTTCGGTCCCAACGGGACCTTTCATCCCAGCCCGGCACACGGTGCCGGGTGGTTGGCACGGGCATGGGCTTCCGTCCTGCAAGGACGGTTCATGCAATCGGCGGCGACGGGAGTCGGCGACGACGGCTTCGGACATAAGCAACCTATCCCGCATGATCCGTCCCGTTGGGACGAAGAGCATCTGTCGGGCTTTAATCATCTCACCCGGAGGCTGCGGACCGGTCCGCGCAGCAGTTCCTGGAGCTCGGGGCTTTTGATCAGGCCGAAGAGCAGGGCGGTGCAGCCCGCCAGCAGCAAAACCGCCGCCAGCGCGATGATCCATAAAGGATCAAGCTGCGTCGGCGAGCGCCTGGCCACGCCTGGTTTTTGCCCAGCCGGGCCCGGGGCGCGGGCTGCGGCGGACGGATGACGTCCGCGCGCGGGGCGAGCGCTTCCAATTCCTGGGCGGCCCGGACTTTTTCCGCTTCCGCGAGGGCTTTTGCTTTGGCTTCGGCGGTCCGTTGTTCGTGGCTTGGGCTGCGATCCGCGCCCGGAGTTTGATGTCTTCCGCAGCTCGGGCCTTGGCTCCCGAGATCTAGCTGGTGGCGGCTGCGGCGGCTCTCGCTTGCTCTTCGGCTTTGGCCCGGGCTTCCGCCTGGGCTCCTGTGCGTCTCGGGGCCTTAAAATTTCCTCCATTCTGGCGGCGGCGACGGCATTGGCGCGCTCGCGGGCTTTGGCTTCCAGATCCTCCTTGGTCTCGATTTTCACTTCCACCCGCGGCTTGGCCGGTGACTCCAGAACCGTCGCGGTTTTGGTTTTCGCCGAAGGGCCCGGCTCGCACAATTTTCCCACCTCATAGGCCGGCTTCCACTCGTTCATGCCTTCGGTCCACACCAATGTCACCGGTGGCTCGGAGGTTTGAGGTGGAGGTGGGCGGTCCGCTTCGTTCTGAAACTTTTCGATTGATTGAACCATAGACGGAATTTCATGAATGTGAAGGAGCATCGAGGGCGCAATCCGGCCAAGTGGTCCCAAAATCGGCCATATCTCAACCAATTGGGACTTCGGGTGTCTCAGGGGGGCTGCCCCACCGGGTTTCGGCCCGCCAAGCTTTGCCGGGACAAGTGGTTGATTTTCGATGGTTGATTTGAAGAGCAGGAGAAGGTGATCGACATCATGCTTGGTCGGTGATTTGAACGGGGGGCGCTCACGGGAGTCGCTTCCTTGGCATGTCATATGATTTTTCTCAATTCGGCCAACACCTTGGCTGCGGTAGCGGCATCGAGGAGTTGATGGACGATCTGGGGCACGCGCTGGCCAGCGGCGGGCCGGATCTGAAAATGCTCGGCGGCGGCCAACCGGCGCGGATCCCGGAAATGAATGCGGTTTGGCGCAGGCGGCTCGAAGAGCTGATGGACGAGCCCGGCGGCCTCGACCGCGCGCTCACCACCTACGATCCACCGCGCGGCAATCCGCAGTTTCTTGACGCCATCGCCACCCTTTTCCGTGAAAACTTCGGTTGGGAAATCGGTCCGGAAAATGTCGCCGTCACCTGCGGCGGGCAGACGGCCTTCTACTTCCTGTTCAACCTGTTAGCAGGGGTGATGCCTGATGGCTCGCGCCGGAAAATCCTGCTGCCGCTGGTGCCGGAGTATATCGGTTATTCCAACCAGGGAGTGAGCGGCGAGCTGTTCCGCGCGGTCACGCCGCTGATCGAGAAAAACGGCCCGCACGATTTCAAATACCGTGTCGATTTCGACCACCTCGAAATCACTCCGGAGATCGCCGCGATCTGCGCTTCGCGGCCGACCAATCCGACCGGCAATGTTCTAACCGACGAGGAGGTCGCCCGTCTATCCGCCCTCGCGAAGGAGCACCACATCCCGCTGATCATCGACAACGCCTACGGCGCGCCGTTCCCGGGAATCATCTTCACCGACGCCACGCCGTTTTGGGAACCGCATGTTATCCTCACCCTCAGCCTTTCGAAAATCGGGCTGCCGGGCACGCGCACCGGGATTGTCATCGGGCCGCCGGAGATCATCGCGGCGCTGGGGTCGATGAGTGCGATCGCCGGTCTATCCAATCCTAACATCGGCCAGCAAATCACCCTGCCGCTGGTGAAATCCGGCGAGCTGCTCAAGCTCAGCCGCGAGGTGGTGCGCCCGTTCTATCAGGAGAAATGCAGGCTCGCCCGCGATGCCGCTTTCGAAGCTTTTGGCGATGAGATGGATTGGTTCATGCACCGCAGCGAAGGCGCGCTGTTCCTGTGGCTGTGGTTTCCCGGACTGGCGATCACTTCGAAGGAACTTTACGAGCGCTTGAAAAAACGCGGGGTGCTGGTGATTCCCGGGCACTACTTTTTCTTTGGCCACGACGATGAATCCTGGTGCCACCGGCACGAATGCATCCGGGTCTCGTATGCGATGGATGAAGCGGTGGTTAGGGATGGCTTGCGGATCATCGCGGAGGAAGTCCGGGCGGCGGGGCTTTGACCGATTTGTGGAAACGTGGCTGGCGCGTCTCGCGCCAGACCGTTGTCCGGGCAGCCCCATCGCGATGATATATCCAAAGCGGTGTGGCGCTTCGCTTCCCACCGCAGTCCAAGGGGGCGCCAAGGTGTGGAGTGCGGTGGCAGAGCGCAGCGGCGACACCGCTTTGGATTCTTTGCGAAGCCCAAGGTGGCCGGGGCTGATTAATCATCCAAAGCGGTGTGGCGCTTCGCTTCCCACCGCAGTCCAAAGGATTGGCTTTGATTATCTCGCGCCGGCGGCTTTGAGCTTGGCGATGGCTTCGTCGAGGCGGGCGCGGGTGGCGGTTAGGTCGGCGTTGAGCTGCTTGAGTTTGGCATCGCGTGCGGCGATGGCGGCTTCCCAGGATTTGATCTGGGCGGCGGCCTGCTCGCGGGTGGTGGCGAGCTCGGTTTGCAGCCCTTCGGCTTGCGAACTTTGCTCGGCGAGGCTGCGGGCGGCGGTTTCGGCGGCTTGCTGGGTGGCTTCGATGGATTCCTTCAACGCGGTGATGTCGCGCTCGAGCGCGGCGCTGCGCGTGGTCTCGGCAGTTAGGTTTTCCCGCGACCCGGCGAGCTCGGACTGGAGGTTTTGGATGTCGCGCAGGTGGCCGCGTTCCAAGCGCCATTGGGTGACGACCAGACCGGTTAGGATCAGGCAGCCGATGGCGTTGAGGATGGGAAGGACGCGGGATTTCACGCTTCAGGGAGTGGGGGTTTTCGACTCGAAGCTGACTTTTTCGAGGCCGGCGTCGCGCACCGCGTTGAGCACGGCGAGCACTTGTTTGTGGCGGGCGTTTTCATCGGCGGCGATGATCACGCGGGATTCGCCGGGCGAGGCTTCGGCCT
>JBIPND010000374.1:0-4211 GCA_044374015.1 Luteolibacter sp.
ACACCCGCTGCGGGTGGCGGTGTCCGCAGCGCACTTCTGTTATTTTTTCATGCCCTGCTGGGAGAAGCGCTGGACGTAATCCCTGCCGGCTGGATCGAGGCGTTTGTTCTTGGCCCAGTCTTGCGGCAGGCGCTCGAGGAGGTCGAAGCGGCGGAGGGTGTTGAGCAGATTCAACAACGAATAGGAATCCATCTCCGCGGCCACGTCGGCGACGAGGGCGTCGGAGGCGAGGTCCTTTTTGCCGAGCGCGAAGAGTGCCTGCGCCGCGGTGGTGCGGATGCCGGCGTGTCTGTCGGCGAGGAGTGGCAGCAGCGAATCGGCCTCGGCGGCGGCTTTTGCTCCAAGCACGCGCATACCAACGATGCCCCAATAGCGCTCGGTGGGGTCCGCCGAAGTGGTCGCCGCCTTGAGCCGGGGGAGATTCTTCGCGTCCACCTCGCTGGCGATGAAGGCGAGCTCGGCGATTTTTCCGATGTCAAAGGCGTCGCTCTGGACAAAATCGGCGATGGTCGATTTGCCGGCCAAGGCTTTGAACAGCGGTTCGGGCACGAGGCCGGTGTCATGCGCTTTCTCCATGGTGGACTTGAGACGTCCGCGCAACGCGGCGAGTCTTTCCGCGTGTGCGGGGTCAACGGCGAGGTTTTTCATCTCCCAGGGATCGGCGGATAGATCGTAGAGTTGTTCCGAGGTGCCGGGGGCCTCCCAGAGCGCCTTGGGATAGCCGCTGAGCCGGCCATCCTGATAGGCCTTTTGATAGGCGGTCCAACCCGGCTGGCCATACTGATAGAACGAGTAGGGCGCGGTGGGGAAGTCGGGGTTGAAGTTGCGGATGTATTTCCATTTCCCGTCGGTGAGGCCGCGGCGCATGCCGTAGAGTTCGTCGAAGCGGTCGGCGAAGAGGAATTCCATCTCGTCGGCGGCGGGCTCGACGCGCCGGGTGCCGAGGAACGGGCGGCCTTGCATGTGGCTCGGGGCGTCGAGGCCGGCGAGGGCCAGCAGGGTGGGGGAGAGATCGACGAAGGAGACCGGCTCGGTGACGCGCTGGCCGGGCTTGAACGGCGAGAGGCTGCGGAATTTGTGCGGAATGCGAACGATGAGTGGGACCTTGACGCCCGTTTCTTCCAGGTAGCGCTTGCCACGCGGCAGCACGCCGCCGTGATCCGAGTGGTGGAAAACGATGGTGTTTTCCGCGAGGCCGGCCTTTTCGAGATCGTCGAGCAGCTTGCCAACCGCCGTGTCCATGTCTTCGATGCGATCCAGATAGCGGGCGTAGTCCTTGCGGACTTCCGGCAGATCCGGGAGATAGGGCGGGAGATCGACTTCTTCGGGTTTCACCCGTCTCGGTTCGGCCGCGGCCTTGTCAAACAAGGAACTCTCGTGGGATGCCGAGAGGTTGAAAATGGCGAAGAACGGTTTGCCATCCGGGCGGTTTTTGTAATGCGCCGCCGCGGAGGATTTGTCCCAATAGGAATTGTCCTTACCCTCGAAGTTGTAGTCGGTCTTGCTGTTATTGGTGCAGTAATAGCCCGCCGCGCGGAGGTATTCCACGTTGGGGCGGTATTTGGCGGGGATGGGATGGCGCGAACGCATGTGCTGGGTTCCCATGGTCGGCGAATAGCTGCCCGTCAGGATGGTGGCGCGGGCGACGGCACAGACCGGGGCGTTCGAGTAGGCGTTTTCGAAAAGCACGCCCTGTTTGGCAAGGGCGTCGATCCGCGGGGTTTGGGTCTGCTTGTTGCCATAACAGCCGATCCAATGGGACGAGTTGTCCTCACTGGTGATCCAGAGAATGTTAGGTCCGGCGGCGGCTGGTTCGGCGACGGCGGCGATCGGGGCCGCCGAAATCAGGGCTGTAATGAGGAGGTAGGCGGATTTTTTCATGGTTGGTTGGGGTTGTTCCGGCTCAGTTGCTCGATCGCGAGCACGTCGCAGCGGTCGGCCCATTTGTGCGGCATAGACCTGCATGCGGCGGGCGAGATCCTTGCGCTTCGCCTCCGGCAATTTCCTGCACCGCGTCCCAGCCGTTGTCGTAGCGGCCCTTGTATTTTGCGATATCGCCTGGCTTTGCCTGGAGCAGCCAGTGCGGGGCGGCGGGGAGCAAGCGGCGGAGAGATGGGGTGAATCGGTTCATGGTGGATCCGGGTTTTGATCATCTGCGGTGCGGCTCTCGAAATCGCCCGGGTTCACCCACTGGACGATCTTCTTGTCCACTCGCTGGCGCTGAAATGGCGATGGAAGTCGCGGTGGGGTTTTTCGGAGTGCCGTTCCACGCAGAACGTGGAACGGCCAGGGGTTGTTTCAACGACGCAAGGTGAAGGCCACCCGGCATCAGACCGGTCCCCATCCTTCGCGGGGTTCGCGCCAGGCGAGTTCGTTGACTTTCGGGTTGCTGGTGATTTCGCCCTTTTCGTTGAGTTCGAGTTTTTCGCCGGCGCGGGCGCAGAGGTTGCCAAGTTGGATGTTGGCGGTCATGGGACCGGCGTAGGAGAAGTTCGACTTGCGATATTCACGGGGCTTTTCGCCACGGCAGGCCATCAGGAACTCCTCGGCTTGGCCCGGCGAACGCTCGATCAGTTGTTCCGGTTTGCCAAACGCCGTGCGGGCCGAATTCGGGATCAGGCGCGGGCTTTCCCAGTAATCGCCCAGCACCAGCATCTTGCCCTTGGTTCCCACAATCAGATTGCCGGTCTCCGGCATCTTGGTGCCATCGACTGCGAGTTCCTCGGGGGCGGCCGGCATGTTCGGGCTGCCATCGGCGAGTTTTCCCTCATACCAGAAAGTGGTGAATCCGGGCCGGTCGGCATTCGCCCGGTAGGTTGCCTTGACCGTCATCCCGGCGGGATACTGGTCGCCCACGGGAGCGGACATGTAGACAGGTTCGACCGATGCGGCGTAGCCGGGATTCATGATGGCGTAGATGCCGTCGGTGGTGTGGCAGGCCATGTCGCCCAGCGCACCGGACCCGAAATCGACAATTCCGCGCCAGTTGAACCGATGATAGGCGTCGATTTTGTAGGGACGCATCGGGGCCGGGCCGATCCATGCATCCCAGTTGAGGTCATCCGGAATTGGGTCGTTGCCTTCGGGGCGGCCGCCACCTTGCGGCCAGATCGGGCGGTTGGTCCACGTGTGGAATTCGACCACATCGCCGATGGCTCCACCTTTGATGTATTCGTAGGCCAACCGCCAGCCTTGGCCGGAGTGGCCTTGGTTGCCCATTTGGGTGACTACGGTGGGGTGCTTTTCGTAGGCGGCGGTGAGCATTTGGGCCTCACGCACCGACCAGGTGAGCGGCTTTTCGGTGTAGCAGTGGATGCCCCTGGTGATGGCCGACATGGTTGGGCCGAAATGGGTGTGATCCGGCGTGGTGACAAACAGGACGTCCATTTCGCTGCCATGTTTGGTGAGCAACTCGCGCCAGTCGGAGTAGCCCTTGGCCTCATTCCATCCCTCCTTGCCGAGCACTCCCTTCCACTGCTTTTTGTCCACATCGGCAAAGGCGACGCATTGCAGGCCCATGCCGTGGAGCATCTTGGTGTGGCTGTCCGCCTTGCCGCCGGTGCCGACGAATCCGACCTGCAGTTTGCTGTTTTGGTTCTGGGCCCGGACGATCGCGGGGAAGCCGAGGAAGGCACCGGTGCCGGCGAGGGTGGTGCGGCTGATGAAACTGCGGCGTGAAAGGTGGCTCACGGGTTGGGTGGGTGGGTTCATGATGTCGATGGTGTTGGAGAAATGATTCCGCTGACTACGCGAGTCCTCCGGTGATTCATGCAGCAACGTGCGGTTCGTGGTCAAAAATGCGGGGAGCGGTATTTTTCCGGTGCCCCCGGCGGTTTTGGCGGGTGCGGCTGACGTTTCGGAAATTGGTTTCAAAGGCCGAGGCGCTGGCCGTCCGCGAGCAGCCGTTTTTGCAGGACCTCGTAGGGCACATCCTGGACCGGAATGCCAGTTTCAAGCGCGATGTCGGCGGCGGTGGCGGCGCTTTGGGAGAGGATCATAAAAACGGGTTCCATGCGGATGGAGCCGAAGGCCATGTGGCTGGCGGAGAGGCTCCACGGGACCAGGAGGTTTTCGCACTCGCCTTTTTTCGGGACGATGGCGCGGTAGGAAACCGGATAGGGGCCGGGGATGCGGAGTTGCACGTCGCCTTCGTTTTTCACCATGCCGTTTTTGACGTGGCGTTGGACGTTGTGGGAATCCATGGTGTAGGC
>JBIPND010000375.1:0-4210 GCA_044374015.1 Luteolibacter sp.
GCTGAAGGAGAAGGGCTACGAGGATATTTTCGCGACCGCGCAATTCGAGGAATTGCTTGCGCGGAAGGACATCGACGCGGTTTGCGTGACCACGCCGGACCACTGGCACGCGGCGATCGCGCTGGCGGCGATGAAGGCGGGCAAGGACGTTTATGTGGAGAAGCCGATGACCTTGACGATCGAGGAAGGCAAGGCGCTGGTGGCGGCGGAGAAAAAATATGGCCGGATTCTGCAAGTGGGCAGCCAACAGCGCTCCTCGGCGCATTTCCGGATCGCGGCCAATCTGGTGCGCAATGGGCTGATCGGCGAGATCAAGGAGGTTTACTGCCAGCTGGGCCAATTTCCGCAGCCTCCGGAAAAAGAGCTGATTGTTCCGGTGCCGGAGGGCTTCGACTATGACCGCTGGCTCGGCCCGACGCCGTTTTTCGAGCATTCGGAAAACCGGGTGAAGGGCAACTACGGCGGCGGCTGGCGCTGCTACTGGGAATACGGCAGCCGCAAGTTCGGCGACTGGGGCGCGCACCATTACGACATCGTCCAATGGGCGCTCGACCGCGATTCCACCGGCCCGGTGGATTTCATTCCCAAGGGCCACGAGGGAGCCGAGCACCACCACTACCGGTATGCCGACGGCATCACCGTGTGGCGCGACAAGAAGCCCGACAACGGCCACATGATCCGCTTCATCGGCACCGAAGGCGAGGTGCTCGTCAGCCGCGGCAAGATTGAAACCTCGCCGAAGGAACTCGTTAGACACAAGTTTGGCCCAAGCGATGTCCAGGTCTATGAATCCATGGATCACCGGGTGAACTTCATCGACTCGATCGGATCGCGCAAACCGACCATTTGTCCGGCCGGTGTTGGGCATCGCTCGGGCAGCATTTGCCAGCTGTCAGGGATCGCCCAGCGGCTCGGCCGCGCGCTCAAGTGGGACCCGCAAGCCGAGCAGATCACCGGCGACGCCGAGGCAGCGGCGATGCAGGACCGCCCACGCCGCAAAGGCTACGAGATGCCTGCCTGACGGCGGGCAGGGCTGGGAACGCGCGTCCGGGACTCGCATGGCCATGGGAAGAGAAAGGGGTGTCCTGCGGACTTTTCTTTCACTCGCCATGGGCGGCGAGTTTTGGAACACGCGGTCCCGGGAGGCTTGTCACGATCCGGAATCATCCCGGCGGCGGGCGTATTTCATCACCGCTTCGGTCTGGCTGTGGACGTGGAGTTTTTCGTAAATCCGCTGGATGTAGGTGCGCACGGTGCTGAGGCTGATGCCGAGCTCGCTGGAGATTTGTTTGTAGGGCTGGCCGCAGGAAAGGCCGTGGAGCACTTCCAACTCGCGCGGGGTTAGGGCGTCGGTCTCGTCGGGTTTGGGCACGCGTTTTTCGAACGACTGGACGACCATCCGGGCGATGTGGCCGGACATCGGCGAGCCGCCTTCATAGACTTCGCGGATGGCTTGCAGGATCTTTGCGGGCCGGTTGCTTTTCACCAGATAGCCGAAGGCGCCGGCGGAGAGGGAACTGAAGACCTGCTTGCTGTCTTCGAACACGGTGAGCATGATGATCTTGAGCGCCGGCATGGCGGCGTGCAGCCGCGGCACGCACTCGATGCCGCTCATGCCGGGCAGGTTGATGTCCATCAGCACCACGTCGGGCGGGTTTTTCGGGATTTCCGCCAGCGCGGTCTCGGCGTCCGGATAGGTGCACAGGCATTGGAACCCGGGCTGGCCGGCCAGATAGCGGCTCATGGTTTCACGCAGCTTGGCGTCGTCTTCGACGATGGAGACTTTGATCATGGAAACGTGGGTTTGCAGGCGGTTTTCGAAAGACATCGAGTCTTCGGCCGGTTCAACCCTGGTGGTCGCTGGGTGCATCCGGGAAAGATGGCAGGTCGCGCGGGTGCGGGGTAGTCGGACGAAGTGACGACACGATGGAGTTTCCGGTGACGGTGGGAAGATTTCATTTTTTGCGAGGAAACGGGCGTTCAATCGATGGTGGCCACAATTAGCGCAAGAATTCTCCTTTCCCAAGGTGTTTGGGGGCACTGAACCGCCTCTGACGGGCTTGGTTTTTCCGGGAGCGGGAATTCGAATTCCCAAAACCGGCAAATCCTCAAAACGATCGGCATCCACAACGAAGCGGAGGTCAATTTGAAAGCGAGCACCATCCACGGAACCCCACGTTCCTCCCGCAACTAATCCTCCAGCAGTCTCTTCAACTCCCCATGGGCTCCGGGTTCGTCCTTGCCCACGGGCAATGCCTTGACCAGTTCCGCCACCATCGTCCCTCCCTCACCCCCGTAGCCCTTCAGAAACGCCGCGAAATCCTCACTCGCCCGCTCATCCGCCAAATCACTTACCACCCGCAAAACCATCACCTCCGCCTTCATCCCCTCCACCGCCGCTAACAAGCCCAGCGCGTTCATCTCCACCAGCTCCGCCTCAAACTCCCTCGCCAACTCCCCGCGCTTCTCCGCCGAAGCCACAAAAACCTCCCCCGAGACCAGTCTCACACGGCGTCGATCTTCCGGTGTCGTTCCAGCATTCTCTTCGCCCATTCCTTCCCATCCTTTCACCATCTTCACCGCTCCATCTTTTGGGAAAATCCTGCCACCGTCGCCCGCCCGCCCCTGCTGCCAACCCACCACCGCGCTCACCTCAACCCATTCTCCGATTTTCACTCCTCCGCCGATCCCGCCCGCAGGCCCTGTCGTAATCACCCGTCCCGCCGGATTGAGCGCCAGCACCCTCGCCACCGTCACCGCCGTTTCCACACAGCCGCTCCCCATCCTCGCCGCCACCACCTTGTGCGGCCCCACCCGATACTCATGCGCCACCGTTCCACCTGCTAGAGACATCGTCCGAACCGGAGGGCCCGCCACCTTTTCGAATCCCGCTCTATCTTCATCTAACGCGTAGAACCAACCGACCGTTCCCGCGTTAACATGTTGCAACAACAATGTTATCAACACTATCAGCATGAAAAGTGACCATTCTGTAACTGCCCTAGTAAAATATTTTCTCTTTTTTCTTTTCATGACGCCATTTAATCACTAAGTTAAAACTATGCAAGGGTTGAGTCGCCGTAAGTTTGTCACCACCTCGGCGATCCTCGCTGGTGGTGCCGCCCTCGGCCTCTACGGTGTCGCGAACCACAACAAACTTCGTGGTGCCATCTGCCTGCTACCTGTAGAGGGAGTTACCTACTCGGAAACATTCAGCCGTTTCATGAAACGCGCCAGATTCGATTCCGTCCGCGACGCCCTCGCCTCCATCCGCGATCGTAAGACTCCTGTCCGCATCGCACACCTTGCAACCGGTTCATACGGCCACCTACCAAGGCCGACCGAATCAACGGTTTGCACAACCCGTCGTCCCGGTAGCCACCGGGCGGCGGGCACTCTTTTTTCGGGGAGCGCACGTCCTTCCGGCAGCTCGCCAGAAGATATACCCGCATCATAAGGCCACCCCAACTTCCCATGACTGCTTAATTGATTTTCTGACTGTTACATGGCACCTATAACTCCCGACCATGCCCCCCACAGAGAAAACACAAACCAAACGCCAGCGCGCCATCACGCAGGCCGGCAACCCATTCTCCCGCTCTCTCCGTGCGGCGCGGGAACTCGTTTCCACCGGTGACCAAGCAGCCGGCCTCACCGCCCTCAACATCCTCGCCGGCCAAACCCGTGACCCACGCCGCCGCGCCAAAATCCTTCTCATCATCGGCGAATCCGAAACCACTTTCTCCCGCCACACCGAAGCCGCAGCGGCCTTCGCCAAAGCCGCGAACCTCGCCCGCCAGGCCGCCGACCTCGACCTCCTCCTCCTCGCCTCCACCGGCCAAGTCCGCGCCCTTCTCCGCTCCCTCCGCACCGCAGAAGCCGTCACCGCCGCGCAAGAACTCCTTGGCGAACTCGAAACCGCCCAGAACACCCTCGACGAAACTCTCGCTCTAACACCGGACCAACTTGCCGCCCGCGGACCCGTCGAAATCCCCGCCCGTCCCCCGCGTCCCACGGTCGGCCTCACCAAACTCGCCCACGCCTTCCTGGAGAGCGGCCACACCGACCAAGCCCGCACCTTCCTTCAGAAAGCCATCCAACTCTCGCCCAACGGGGCCTCCCGCGCCCGCCAGGTCCTCGCACGCCTCGCCCTCGCATCAGATGAACCCGCCCTTGCCGAACGCTACGCCCGCGAATCCCTTTTAATGGG
>JBIPND010000377.1:0-4208 GCA_044374015.1 Luteolibacter sp.
GCTGCCCCTGCTTCTGCTCAGCGCCGCCACCGGCCTGATCTATCGGATCGGCCGGGCGTGGTTCGGCATGAGCAAGGAAACCGGCGGCAAAATCATGCACCTGCATTCCGGCGAATGGCTCGGGGAAGACGGTTCGGTGATCTATCTGTTTGTCACCGGCGGCATCCTGCTGTTCCTGATTTTCTCCGGGCTGTGGATGTATCTAACCAGCAAAAGCCCGAAGCCCGGCGCGCGGAAACGCCACCGCGTGCTTTCCATCGTTTTCTCGCTGCCACTCATCGTCACCGCCGTCACCGGCATCGCCTATCAGGCGGGCGACAAGTGGTTCAACGCCGGCGAAGGCACGATGAAACTTTTGATGTCGCTGCACCAGGGAACCTGGCTCGGCAACACCTGGCGGCCGTTTTACATCCTGTTCATCGGCCTCGGGCTGATCGGGCTTTGCCTTACCGGATTGCGGATGGTGATTCCGAAAAAGCGCTGAGACGTCCGTTCGCTCTCCGTGCGATCCGCCCTTTAGATGGAGTCAAGCACTCCGGGCAGGGTCGCTGCGAGGGTTTCTAGCAATTCCTGGCCTGGAGCACCGGATCGTAGGTCGAGGAGCGGCAGCAGGCCGGCGGCGGCAAGGGCCTGGCCGTCCGCGGCGAGGCGTTCGCGCATTCTGGATGAGAGGATGGCGGGATGTTTCTCCGCTTGGCCGGGCTCAGGCAGGGTTTCCAACAGAGTCTGGACGAGCGACCAAAGGGAAGGCCAGGAAACCCAGCGCGGAAGCGGTTTGCCGGCGGTTAGAAAACACCAATCCGCGGCCTTGAGGTGATAGATCCGGGGACTTCCTCGGCCCTTTTTTCCAGCCGGGTGCCTGTCGGCTTCCGGAGTGAGCACATGACCGGAGAGCGCCATTTCCTGGAGCAGAATCTGCATGGTTCGGGCCCTGTATCCGGTCTGGCGGGCGATTTCCGAAGGGTTGGCAGCCGGCCCGGTGGCCAGGCAGAGGATGACCTCGGCGCGGGAACTGACTCCGATCAAGGCGCGCAGGGCGAGCAGGAGATTGGGCGGCAGGGTGGGATTGGGTGGCCGGCTCATGGCGCGGACCTGAACGGGTGTTCGGAGCAGTCCACGGTTGGCGAATACGGGATCGAGAGTGGTTGGCAGGGGAGGGCCGAAGAGGGAAATGGGATCGCCGTGGCGCGCGCCCTGTTTGGCAAAGGCCTTCCATTTCGGCTGACCACCTTCTTTGACCAACCAGTCGGCAATCGCAGCCAAAACTACCGGATCGCCGAGGCCGGTGTCGGCGTGGAGAGTTCGGAGCCGTTGAAGATGGAGCATGGAGGCATGCTTCGACAGCCAGTCCAGACATTCGTCAAACAGGCGTGGATCATTTCGTCCGATACTGGTGGTGGCCAGCAGCAGCGCTTCCGGATCGATGATGGTCGCCGGATCGGCCGGGCGCGAATGTCCAGCCACCCCGAGGCTGCACCATTGCCGCCACAAGAGATCGAGCGCAGCATCAAGGCTGCGCTTCCTAAAGTTTGAGGGAGATTCGTTCATGGCCCATCTGTTTCAAAGCATCGCGAACGAGTGCGGGAAATACCTCGCCCGCGTCCTGGGTGAGGACCCAGCGGGCTGCGTCGAGCATCTCGTCGTCCGTAGGTTTCATGGCCTCAAGATCCCGCACGTGGCGGCCCATGCCCTGGTCCACAGCGGCAAACAATTTGAGGTGGATGAGATCGTAGCGATCCGGGAGGTGAATGGTCAGCCGGGCGCCGTAGCTTCTCGGGGTCAAACGCTCGAGAAAGCCATCCGGCAAACCGGCGAGCACTTGGTCGGCGGGGCCGGTGTTCAGCCAGTTTTCGTCAAGATCCAGCTCCCGCGCCACGCGCAGGGCGGCGGATTTCAGGGCATCTGACATGGGGCGGGGATCCACCAAGCCCCGCCTGGCGTCCACGCCCGCCATGATGTCTGCATCCCGGGTGGTTCGGGAAACCAACCCGAGCGCCAATAATGCCGAGCCCCCGATAAGCACGAAGCTCTCCGGCTCCGCGTGGGCTTCTTCCAAGAAGGCAGCCAAGGCAGAAAGAGCTTGGTTCAGGGTATCGCTGGATATTCGGTTCATGAGGAAAGCGCTTTATGCGTAATTCATACTCGCATAATGCGAGTTTTATCAACTTCGTCAATTACCATCGGGGAAAGGTTCTTGCCGCTCGGCGGCATGGATTCTCATGAAATTATGCGCGGTGGCATGAAGGGCGACAAAGATCTCAAGGGCCTGTGCGCCTGCCAGCCTCACCATCTGCCGAGGGCGGCGGAAAGCGTCAGGCTGCTTTGCTCGCCGGAGCGCAGGAGTTTTTTGCCGACGGCGGCCTCGGGGAAGGCGGCTTCGAGGCAGGGCGATTCGGCCGCCCCGGCGGAAAGCACCGGGCGCTCCGGGATGGCGATGTTGCCGGTGGCGATTTTCCCGCCCCAGGGATCGATGTAGGTGACGGGGAACGAGCGGGCCCCCTTTTCCAATTTGCGGGGCATCGTGATCAGGGTGACGAAATGCGCGTCCAACACGACCCACTCGTTGCGCCGCAGGACGTAGCGGCGCAGGCTGAGGAGCAGCGGCAGACCTTTGGTTAGAGAGGTTTCGAGTTTCTGGTGGACGCGCCGGAGGAGGGTCTGGATTTGTTCCTTGTCGGTGGTTCCGGCGATGGTGAGCAAGCCGCGCTGCCAGTGGGGGTGGCCAAACCGGAAGGCGTTGAGCAGGGCGGTGGGGCCGCAGGCGTTTCCCGAGACGACGAGCTGGTTTGCCGGGGTCGCCGCGAGATTCGGAGCTTCGCGCAGTGGCGGTGCCGCCATTGCCGGGAGGGTGAAAATCAAGGCGCAAACTGCTCTACTTAACCGCCGGAACATATTGGTCGACACGGCGGTCATTGGATGGCTTCGAATCCGCGACCCCTCCGGAAATGCGCACGCGTGAGTCGTAGCGCAAGGCCTCGGAATTCGCGGCCACTTGCTGCGTGATCGGGACGCGGATCGTCTGCACGCCATTCGGGGCGAGCGAGGTGATGTTGGCATTGACCACGCCCATCGGCGTCGAGATGGAAACCGCGGTGTTGATCAACGATTCGGTGCCGCGGTTTTGAATGAGCACTTCGATCTGGCCGTGGGGCGCGCCGGGGGTCGGGGCGATGATCCGCTGGGAGGCCACGGCAGCGTCGTAAATTCCGCGCTGATTCGCTTTGAGGACGCGGCCGAGGTCGGGCATGCCGGCTCCGTAGGCAGCGTCGGTTCCGGCTTCCCCGGCATCGTTGAGGTAGGCAAAAAGAAGATCCGCCGCTTGCTTCGGCGTGAGGTTTTTGGTGGTGGACTGGGTCATCACCGCGGCGATGGCACCGGCGATAATCGGGCTGCTGAACGAGGTGCCGCTGACGCTCGCCGCCTGCTCGCCCAGCCACGCGGCATTGACCCCGAAGCCCGGAGCGGTGACGGCGAGTTGGCTGCCGGTGTTGGAAAAATCCAGGTGGTTTCCCGCAGCATCCACCGCACCCACGGCGATCACTCCGCTGTTGGCGGCGGGATAGGTCACGCGGTCGGCGCCGTTGTTTCCGGAAGCGGCGACGATCAGCGAACCCGCGGTAGTCGCATAAGCAATGGCATTCCTGACCAGCGCGCTATCGCCGAAACTGCCCATCGAAATGTTAATGATGCGCGCCCCCGCATCGACGGCCGCGACGATGCCTTGGGCGAGCAGGAAACTGTCCGACTGTCCGAAATCATTCGCGATCCGCACCGAGAAAATATCCGCACCCGGGGCGACGCCGGGCGTGAGCGAATCCCGGCCGATGATCACCGAGGCCACCGCCGTGCCGTGGCCGTTTTGGACCGTCGCTCCGGGTGCCAGCCCGACCAGATCCAGCCATGAAATTTGACTTTGGAATGCCGGATGCGAGAGCACGCCGGTGTCGAGAATGGCGATGCGCACGCCCGCGCCCCAGGTGGAATTGTCCTCGGTGATCCCCAGCCATTCCAACAGACCCGCGCCCAGCTCCACGGCCCCGGCCTGGGCTTGGCCTTCCCCACTCGTCGGCACTTCCACCGGGAAAATCATCGAGGTTTCCTCATCGCCATCCAACAAACCGGCCAAGTCGTCCGAGTTTAAAAACCCCACCCGCAGCGCGTTGAGCGCATCCAGCCGCCCCATCAAACGGATGCGGTCCCCTGCCCTT
>JBIPND010000378.1:0-4206 GCA_044374015.1 Luteolibacter sp.
AGTGCTGGGCGGGTTTTTTCCCGGCGGCGGGGGCGGATTGCATGGTGGCCATTTGGGCGGCCGTCATTGCGGTGACGGGAGCGCCTTCGTGAGCCTTTTGCACGCCTTCGACGATCACCCGTTCACCCGGTTTGACCCCGTCAAGGATCACCAGATTCGAGCCGTTCTGCTCCCCGACCTTGACCTCGCGTTGGTTGGCGTTTCCGTCCTCACCCACGACCCAGAGAAATGTTTTCCCCTGCAGTTCGACCACCGCGCGTTCGGGCACTTCGAGACAGCCCTTGCGGGTTCCCAAGTCGATGCGCACGCGGGCGAACATCCCCGGGCGCAGGTTTTTCCGCGGATTGGGAAACTCAGCCCGCAGTCGCAAGGTGCCGGTCTTCGCATCCACCGCCCGGTCCACGAAGACCAGCCGCCCGGCTTCGGGGTGTTCCATGCCGTCGGCAAGAATCAAGGTCAGCGGCAACGCTTCCAATTCCGAACCGCGCTCGGAACTTTTGGCATCCGCCTTCAGAAAATCCACTTCGCTGATGTTGCAATAAAACCAGATTTTATCCTGGGAAGAAATGGTTGCCAACAAGGTGGGTTCGCCCTTGCCGACCAAATCGCCGATGGAAACCTGTTTCGCCCCGATCATCCCGGTGATGGGCGCGTGCACGGTGCAATAGCCCAGGTCCAGCTTGGCGGAATCCACTCGGGCGAGAACCGACTCGACACCCGCTTCCCCCACCTCCACCGAGGCCAGGGCATTGTCGAGATCCTGTTTGGGAATCGCCCGCTTTTCGTAAAGCGGTTCGAGCCGGGCGACGTCGGTCCGGTATTTCGCCAGCGCCGCGCGGGCTTCCGCCAAGGCCCCTTCCGCAGCCTTGAGTCGCTCTTCATACGGTCTCTTGTCGAGGAGGAAAATGAGCTGGTCTTTTGCGACTTCCTTCCCCTCCACGAACGGCGTCTCCTCGACGAAAGCTTCCACCCGCGCCCGGACTTCGACGTTTTGGGGCGAATCGAGCTGGCCAATCAGAGTGGCGCTCAGCGGCACCTCCGAGGGCGAAAGTCCCATCACCTCCACGAGCGGCGGCGGCGGCGTGACGGCTTCGGGTTTTTCGCAACCGCCCAGCCAGACCACCGCCATCAACGCGACAGGGATACGGAAGTGTTGGAACCGGCGGCCGCAGTTCCGGATATTTTGAGAGGACGTTTTCACAAACTGGTGTTTCGCGCGGTTCAGATGTTGAAGAAATGCGTCCATCAAGTTCGGCGGTGCGCCGCCGATTCCGGGCCCGGCGGCTACGGCAAACAGCGCCTGATGGACGTCAGTTACTAGGGACACCGCCTTCCGGTGTCAACTAGGACCAAAGTCCGAGATATTCCGGCTTTTTGAGGGAAAAATCCACTTGATCCGCGGCCGCCTCGCGCCAGCATCAAGGGGCCCGTGGAAACAGGATCTGGACGAACCAGATCCTTCCCGTTGGAGGACTGCCAACGCGGGGCGTTGGAGCTTCAGCCGCGGCGCGACACCCCTGGCTATCATTTCCAGATTGCGATCCAGATGCTAACACACGCCAAACTGCTCACCCTTTCCTCCAGTGCCATCTTTTTGGGTTCGTGTGTCCTTGGCCCGCAGCCGGGATCGCCTGACTCCCTGACCCCGGGCTCCATCCGCGGCGATTCATCCCCGCGCGGCCTGTCCTTTGGCGACAAGGCTTGGCGGCAGGTGTTCACCGACGCCACGCTGCGCTCGCTGATCGAGCGCGCCTTGCGCAACAATCCGGACCTGGTGGCCGCCACCTACCGCATCGAACAGGCGCGCGCCCAAGCCTCCGCCGCACGTTCCGACTGGTTTCCCCAAATCGGTGGCAGCGCCGGCGGGTCCGCCAATTATGCCTCGCTCAACGCCGGCCAGGCCCAGCCCGGTGCCGACCGCTCCTCCGAATCCTACGATCTAACCGTCCCTCTCAGTTGGGAACTCGACCTGTGGGGCGGCATCCGCCGCAGCAACGAAGCCGCCCGCTCCCGGCTGCTGGAAGCCGAATACCTGCGGGACGCCGTGCAAACCAGCCTTATTGCCTCGGTCGCCTCCGCCTACATCGACCTGAAAAACCTCGATGAACGGCTCGCCATTTCCATCCGTACCGCGGAAAGCCGCGGCAGTTCGTTCGACCTCGTCACCGAGCGCCGCGACGGCGGCGTCAGCTCGGATCTCGAAGTCGGCCAGGCCGAAGCTCTGTTGGGTCAGGCGCGCACCGCCATCCCGGTCACCGAACAGGCGATCGCAGCCAAGGAAAACGAAATCCGCGCCCTGATCGGCGAGTTTCCCGGCAGTGTCGCCCGCGGCGGCAGCCTCGACCGGCTCGAGTCCAAGCTCGCCATCAAAGGCGGCCTGCCTGCCTCCCTGTTGGAACGCCGCCCCGATGTGGCCGCCGCCAGCCAGGCCTATCAGGCCGCCGTCGCCGAAATCGGCGTCAGTGAAGCGCTGCGGCTCCCCTCGCTCTCCCTCACCGGCAACGGCGGCCTGCTCAGCAGCCAGCTCGACAACCTGCTAGAGGGGCGCTCCGGCACCTTCACCATCGGCCCGCGCCTCGCCGGTCCGATCTTCGACGCCGGCCGCGGCAAAGCCCGTGTCGATGCCGCAAAGGGCCGGGCGGGAGAAGCCCTCGCCAATCACGACCGCGCCGCCAAACAAGCGTTCCGCGAAGCGGCGGACGCGATCAACGCCCATCAAAAAACCGGTGAGATCATCACCGAGCAATCCCGGCTGGTGGAGTCCAACCGCCGGGTTGCTTTCGTGGCCAGCGAACGCTTTCAGGGAGGAGCCTCCAGTTATCTCGAAGTGCTCGACGCCGAACGCAGTCTCTTCGACTCCGAGCTCAACCTGGTGGACGCCCGCCGCGACCGGCTGCTCGCCATCGTCCAAGCCTACCGGGCGCTCGGCGGCGGCTGGAAATGATCAGCAGTGACGACTTTATGGTCGTCTTTTCTTCATCGTCCGGGCCGCAAAACAAGGGGCCGCAAAGTCCCTGCTCCTTGGCTGCGGTCAAACGTAGATTTTTTTGTAATACTCGTCGGCCATGCGGTCGGCGTCGAAGAACGGGACCACGTCGTTCATCGAGTTGAGAACCAGTTTGAACCATTCGTCGGGCTTGTCGTAATAAAGCGGCAGGATTTGGTCGTTGAGTGCCTGGTGGATACCTAGCAGATCGTGGCGGTCGCGGTCTTCCGGGCTGAGCGAGGGATCGGCGGGCGGGACGATGAACGAGTTTACGCCATCTTTGGCGAATTCGCAGACCCATCCGTCGTAGGTGGATAGATTGACCGAGCCATTCATGGCGGCGGACATCCCGGAGGTGCCGGAGGCTTCGCGGGTGACGACCGGGTTGTTCAGCCAGACGTCCGAGCCGTTTTTGAGGAAACGGGAAAGTTCGAGTTCGTAGCCGACAAGCACGGTGGCGTTCGGATAGTCCTTGGTGATCCGGATGAGGTGGTTGAAAGTATCGATCGCGGAGTAATCAAATGGATAGGGCTTGCCGGCCCAGATGAGTTGAATCGGGTGCCCGCTGTTGTGGATGAGCTCGCGGAACATCCGGATATCGCGGGCGATGAGGTCGGGGCGTTTGTAGCCGGCGAAGCGGCGCGCCCAGACGAGGGTCAGCACATCGGGTTTGAAGAGCTTGCCGGTTTGGTCGGCGACGACGCGGAACAACCGCTCTTTGAGTTCACGTTTGCGGTGTTGGAGTTCTTCGATATCGCCGCGCTGGCGGGCGTGCTCGAGGCCGTGGTCCACCCAGTATTTTTTATTCTGGGCGTTGGTAACGTGGGTGATCTCGCAGATATTGGGATAACTTTTCCACATTTGGCGGGAGACCTCGCCGTGGAGTTTGGAGACGCCGTTGGCGATGCGGGCAAGGCGGAGGGCGGCGAGCGAGTGATTGAACTCATCGCCCTCGATGCCGGTGATCTGGCGGACTTCATGTTCCGGCACGTGGCCGAAGAACGAGAAGTCCTGGAGCAGTTGGAAGCCGTGTTTTTCGTTGCCGGCTTCTTCCGGGGTGTGGGTGGTGAAAACCAGGCGTTTTTTCACTTCCGCGAGGCTGTGATGCTTTTCGTAAAGGTGAAAAGCGGCGGAAAGGCCGTGCGCTTCATTGAGGTGCCAGATTTCGGGTTCCACGCCGAGTTCATCGAGCAGGCGGGCGCCGCCGGCGCCGAGAATGA
>JBIPND010000379.1:0-4202 GCA_044374015.1 Luteolibacter sp.
GAGGGATCCGGTTTCCAAACCGGGGCCTCCATCGCGCTGTCAGGAACCGGCATCACCTTGAGCAACGTGTCCGTGCAGTCATCCGGAAGCATCACCGCACGCATCGATGTGGCCCCCGCCACCAGCGTTGGCAGCCGCAACCTCGTGGTCACGAATCCCGACGGCGGCACGTTCACTCTGAACGCCGCACTCACGGTGAACGCGCCCCCCGCCATCGCCTCGCTCTCACCATCCAGCCGCGCGGTCGGCCTGCAGGCTCAGACGATCCTCATCACCGGCAACCACTTCCAGGCAGGAGCGCAAGTCTCATTCTCCGGCAATGGTATCCAAGTCACCGGCGTGACCGTGGATTCCGCGACTCAACTCAGCGTCGTGGCGGACATCGATTCCACCGCCACGACCGGGATGCGTGACGTCACGGTCACCCAGCCCGATGGCGGCTCGGTCACTCTCACCGGCACCTTTACGCTGACGGCCCAGCCCTCGCTGACCTCGGTCAGCCCGGATCAGACCCCTCAAGGTTCGACAAAAACCATCACCCTGACCGGCGCGGGATTCTCCTCCGGTGCCACTTTGGCGTCTTCATCGGACGGCATCGGGATTCGTAACGTGACCTTTGTCTCCCCCACCGAAATCACGGCCGACTTCAGCGTCAGCCAAATGGCCTCCACCGGTAGCCACCCCCTCACCGTCACCAACACCGATGGCGGCAGCACCACGCTGGATGCGGCGATCCAGGTCATCCAGGGTCCAAAAATCTTCTCGCTCACACCGTCCCGCCGGGTGATCGGAACGCAGAACCAGACCTTGGTTCTCAGCGGCACGGGTTTCAACTCCAGCGCGGTCGTTCAGTTCTCCGGCAGCGGAATCACACGGCGGAGCGTGACCGTGGATTCGGAAAGCTCGATCACTCTCGCCGTCGATATCGACGTGAGTGCCCTGGCGGGTCCAAGGAATCTTGTCGTGACCAACCCCGATGGCGGGTCCTTCACCTTGGACCAGGCGCTCACGCTCATCGAGCCGCTCAAGCTGACCTCAGTCGCCCCGGCCACACGGGGCCAGGGAGCGCTCGATCAGCAAGTGGTGCTCACTGGCGGCGGCATGCAGGACGATGCGCAGGTCGCTTTCGGTGAGGGCATCACGGTGAAACAAGTGACACGCCAGTCGGACACGCAACTCACGGCCGTGGTGGATGTGGCTGCAGACGCCACCCTCGGCGGCCGTAGCGTGACCATCACCAATCCGGACGCACAGACCGTGACGGTGGCTCCCGTGGTCACCAACCCCGGCTTCATCGCTGCAGGCGCCGGCCCCGATGCGGCGGTTCGCTCGGTCCGCCGGACCACGGATGGGAAAATCATCGTCGCCGGAGCCTTCAGCCGGATTGGCTCGACCTCCCGCAGCCGCATCGCCCGCCTCCATGCGGATGGCACTCTCGACTCCACCTTTGATCCCGGCTCCGGATTCAATGGCGATGTCGCGGATGTCGCGCTCCAGGCCGATGGCGGGATTATCGCCGCAGGTGCGTTCTCCTCCTTCAACGGCTCCGCCTGTGGTCCCGTCGTCAGGCTCAATGGGGATGGCTCCATCGATGCCGGGTTTGCCGCCCCATCATCCCTCACCGCCACAACGGTTTCCCGCATCGCCCTGCAAAGTGATGGCAAATTCCTCATCGCCGGTCAGGCCAGCTTGCGGCGCCTGAATGCCGATGGCACTGCGGACACCGGATTCGCCGCAGTGAACCGCCAGGTGACCATGCTGGCCCTGCAGGCGGATGGGAAAATCCTCGCGGGTGGCGCGGGCTTCTTCGGCCGCTATTCGGCTGCGGGTGTGGAAGAGGCTGTGTTGCCAACCGGTGCATTGACCTGCACGGCGTTGGCCATCCAACCGGATGGGAAAATCCTCTTCGGTGGCGCAAGCGGCGAAAGTGGAGCGTTGTTACGTCTCAACCCGGACCTCACCTTTGATTCCACCTTCTCCGCCGGCCAACTGGGTTCCCTGCCCATCACCGCACTCGCTCGCCTGAGCGACGGGAAGGTGCTGGCGGGCGCAGCCTTAGGGAACAGCGCGGCGATCTTCCGCGTCGGATCCAATGGCACTTGGGACACCACCTTCGCGGCGGCGAAGGGCGGATTCATCCCGCTCGATGGAGTGGCCTCGACCCTGCTCTCTCAGGAGGACGGCAAGGTGCTGGCGGCCGGAATGTTCACCGGCGCCATCACCCGCGTCACGGCCGATGGCGCGCTCGATGCCAGGCAAATCTCCTCTCTGTTCACTGTCAATGCCGCGCCATCGATCGACTCGCTCGATGTTTCCCGAATCGGCCAGGCAGCCCACAACAAGACGCTCATCCTCCGTGGCAACGGCTTCGCCGGGAATCCTTCAGCGTCATTCTCCAAACCAGGCGTCACCGTCCAGAACTGCACTCTTCGTTCTTCTTCGGAGCTCGAACTCACCGTTTCCGTGGAGGCTGATGCCGACCTCGGCGTGATCGACCTGGTTCTCGTCAACGGCGACGGCGGGCGAGTGGTGCTTTCCGACGCGCTTGAAATCACCGCCCGTCCGATCATCGCCACCTTCAACCCGGGCGTTTGCGGTCAGGGCAAGAGCGACCTGCTCATGACGGTCTCGGGCACGGAGTTTCAGACCGGTGCAACGCTCGCCTTCAGCGGCTACGGAGTCACTGTCCAGTCGGTGCAGGTGATCTCGCCCACCTCCATCTCCGCGGTGGTGAATCTCGCCACGGATGCGGACCTCGACTCGCATTCGGTCACGCTCACCAACCCCGACGGCGGCACCTCCGTGGCGGCGTCCGCTTTCACCGTCACCGCAGGACCCAGAATCGCCTCGGTCAGTCCTTCCCTCACCGGTGCCAATATCATCGGCAAGGAATTCATCATCACCGGCTCGGGCTTCTCGGCTGGAAGCTCGGTCAGCATCAGCGGACCTGGCGTATCCGTGCGGGGCACCACGGTGGAATCCTCCACCCGGCTTCGTTTCACCGCCGATCTGTCTTCCGAGGCCACTGCGGGAGACCGCGCGGTCACCATCACCAACCCCGATGGCGGCATCTATTCACAAACCACCGTGCCCGACAATGTGGGCTGGGTCCCAGGCCCTGGAAAAGCGTTCGACCAGAACAGCATCCACGAAATCGTCGTCCAGCCCTCTGATGGCCGCATTTTGGTGGGCGGCTTCATGCGCAAGATCCATGGCAGGGCTGGCGATGGCATCGCGAGATTGCTGCCGAACGGCCAGGTCGACACCTCGTTTGTGGCGGGAGTGACGGGCAATCCGATTCCCAATGAATTCGGCGGCAGCGTGCAGAAGATCCGCCTCCTCAGCGATGGCAAGATCCTCATCGCAGGAAACTTTTTCAGCGTCAATGGAGTCACCCGCCACCGGATCGCCCGGCTTTTCGCGGATGGTTCGCTGGACACCGCCTTCGATGCGGGAACCCGTTTCCAGCATTATGCGAATGCCGCCCTCACGGTCACCGCGCTGGCCGTCCAGCCCGATGGCAAGATCCTCATCGCCACGGAATACACTCACAATGGACAGCGGGCGGACCTGGGTCGGCTGAATCCGGATGGCACCCTGGATTCCGGATTTTCTCCGGTCGTCACGGGATCATGGTCCGGGTATTCCGTTTTACCTCGTGTCAACGCCATCCAATCTCTCTCAGACGGAAAATTGCTCATCGCGGGCAACTTCACGTCCGTCAACCAGTTTGCCACCAAGGGAGTCGCCCGACTGAACGCGGATGGCTCGACCGATACCGGTTTCGCCAATTCAAGCATGGCAAACATGGCGGTCACCGGCTACGGCGTTCCCGAGGTGAAAGCCTTGGTCGTCAACCCGGCCGACGGCTCCATGGTGGTCGGCGGGGTGTTCACGGAGTTCGGCGGTTCGCCGGCCAGACACCTCGTCAAGCTCGCGGCAAACGGGGTGCGCGACAATTCCTACGCATCACCAATCCCGGCTCCTCCTGCCAACTATGCCGACCGCGGAGTTAGTGAAGTGATCCCTGGGAACAATGGCGGTGTCCTCGTCGCAGTGAATCTGAGTCCAGCCAAAGTCTTCGGCCTCAAGGCCGATGGAACATTGGATGACGCGTTCAACTTCGTCCCAGGCACCAGCAACACCCCCTCCACCATTGACGCGCTTGCGCGACAAGCGGACGGAAGCGTCATGCTTGGTGG
>JBIPND010000380.1:0-4181 GCA_044374015.1 Luteolibacter sp.
TTGATGGCGGCGGCAGCGGGCATGAGCAGGCGGGACATTTCGTCGGTATCGTTGATATCGACACTGGTGATGACCGGAACCAGGACAAGATAGCGCTCTGCGGCGGCCTGCCACCGGCCATTCAAGAGGTTCCACTCGGCGACGGTTTGCAGGGTGTTGATGGCTTCGAGGGAAGGCGGGACCAGACCCGGTTTGATTCCCGCGATGAGCGCGTCAGCTTTTTCAACCTCCTTGTAGCGGAGGAGAACCCCCGCCTGTGCGATGAACTCGGCGGCGCGGGTGGTTTCTAACAAGCGGACTTCGTTGGCGCGGGCGCGCTCGGCCTCGACGCGCAGATGGGCCTGAACCTGGCGGGCGTCCCGTTCACGAAGGAAGAGCCAGGTGGACAGGCCGAGGCCGCCGAGTAGTCCTGAGAGGGCGATACTGGCGGCGGCGAAGGTGATGCGATTGCGGCGGATCCATTTTGCGATGAGGTAGCGGCGGCTGGGCGGCCGGGCAAGGATGGCCTCCTCTTTGAGGAAACGCCGGACGTCCATGGCGAGGGCGTTGGCGGTTTCGTAGCGGCGGCGGCGGTCTTTTTCGGTGGCCTTGATCACGATCCAGTCGAGGTCGCCAGCGAAGCACTGGAAGAGGTCTTGAGGATCGCTGGATCGAGCGGCGGTGATCTCCTCCAGCCCGGCGACGGGGAGCATTTTAAGGCGCGCGGACGGCGCCGGAATTTCCTCGTTGACGAGGACGGACTGGATTTCCTCGATGGCGAGTTCTTTGAAGCGCTGGCGACCGAATGGCGGGTGGCCGGAGAGCAATTCGTAAAGCAGGGCTCCGAGGCTATAGATGTCGCTGCGGGTGTCGATGTCAAGGCTGCCCGCAGCCTGTTCAGGACTCATGTAATCCGGGGTTCCGAGGAAGTTTCCGTTGCGGGTGTTGGTGGATGCCGGATCGGCGCGGTCGGCGGTGGCCATGGCGATGCCGAAATCGATGACTTTGGGGACGGCTTCACCCTCGTGGCTGTGGACGAGGATGTTGGAAGGTTTGATGTCGCGATGAATGACGCCTTTCTGGTGGGCGTGCTGGATGGCATCGCAAACACGGGTGAACAATTCGAGGCGCTGTCTCGGGCGGAGCTTGTGGTGGTCGCAGAAATCGGTGATTTTTTCGCCATCCACGAGTTCCATGGCGAAGTAGGGGCTGCCGGAACTGGTGGTTCCGGAGTCGAGCACGCGGGCGATGAACGGGTGGTCCATCAGGGCGAGGGCCTCGCGCTCGACGGCGAAGCGCGCGATGACTTTTTCGGTGCCCATGCCGAGGCGGATGATCTTGAGGGCGACCTTGCGTTTGAGCGGTTCGAGTTTCTCGGCGAGATAGACCACGCCGCAACCACCGGAGCCGAGGCGGTCGATGATGCGGTAGGGACCGATGCGGGCACCGAGGTCGCCGTCATCGGAGTTCGGGGAACCGGTCGTGATTGCCGGCTGAAGCTCGAAGAACTCCTCGGCATCGCCGCGAATGTCGAGCAGTGTCTCCAAGCGTTTGATGCGTTTCTGATCGCCGTTGCAGGCGAATTCAAGAAATACGCTTCTTTCCTCGGGCCCCGGGAGCGCGGAGGAGGCGATGAACAGGAGCCGGTCAATCGACGGCTGGGCTGTGGGCCGGGGCATCAGCGGTTTCCTCCAGGATCATTTGGTAGAGCAGGGCTTTTGAGTAGGCCCAGTGGCGTTCGATGGTGCGCTCGGCGACGCCATCCATCGCGGCGATTTCGCGATTGGTAAGGCCGCCAAAGAATTTGAGCGAGATGATGCGGACGCTTTCGGGGTCGTCCTTTTCGAGTCGGGTGAGCATTTCATCCACCAGCAGGACCCTTTCATCCACGCTGGCATCGGCGAGGTTGAGTGCTTGGAGTTCGAAGAGATCCTGATGGATGGTTCGCTTGCGGGTTGCCTTGGCCCGGGCGCGGTCGACAAGGACCTGCCGCATCGCCTGGACCGCGGCGCGGAAGAAATGAGGGCGGTCGTTCCAGGTGCGGTTGTCCTCGTTGGAGAGTTTCATCCATGCCTCATGCACCAGCGCGGTGGGCTGGAGGGTATGGCCGTCGGCCTGGTTCGCCATCCGTTCGCGGGCGATGTTGCGCAGTTCGTCATAGACGAGCGGCAGCAAGTCCGCAGCCAGCAGGTGGGAGTCCTGCTGCGCACTGGATTGGCTGTCCCGGCGTTCTGTCATGGATGGTTGAAGCTACCTTAAGGGCTCCCGGGAGCGGCGTCGATGGGGAAAATGATTTGCCCACCGGCACAAGGCAAGGCAAGCGATGAAACCCGTGGCGCGCGCGTCCCGCAGGCAATTTTCCATTCAATCATTCCCTTTCATCATTCAGTTGTCCTGCGGTTGTCCGGCATGGCCGAATTTCGCTTCAAGGCGTGCGTATTCCCCTGCCGTCAATCGAAGCACGGATCCATGCCGGAAGCGTTGCGGAAAATGAAATCCGGTGGCCTCGGAGAAGACGCCGGTGGCAAGGTCGTTGCTGGTGTAGGGCTGATATCCGCGTCCGCGGGCGTAGTGATCGATGACGAGCGCCCACAGCGCGGGCTTGTCGCGGGTCGAGGGCTCCAGCAGGTAGGCCTGCGGGCCTTCGTAGCCCTGGAGCTTGGAAAGCGTGAAACCGGAAACATCCTCCCACGGCCCCATCAATTTGTCGCTTGCCTCCATGGTGATCGCCTTGAATTGCTCGTCCTTGGAAAGCCGGTAATATCTGCCGCCGTCGCGAATGATGGTGGTGTCAATTACGTGGTTGGGTTTTTCGATGTAGATAAATGGCTCGCCGAAGGTCACAAAATCCTTGGTGCGCGCCGCCCAGATCCGCTGCTTGGCGAAACCATCACAACGGTTTTTCGACGCCCAGAACACCAGGTAGTCATCGTTTTCCTCGTCGTGAATCGCCTCGGGTGCCCATGCACACCCGGCATCCGGCGCCGCGACTTCTACCAGTCGGGGTTCCGACCACTCGACAAGGTCGGGCGAGTTCCAGACGACGATCGACCTGCTGCCCTTGGTTTGGGCGCGGTTCCAGTCGCCGTTGAGGTGGATGGAGAGATCGGTGGCGATCATGTGAAACGATTTGCCATCGCGCGAACGAAGGATGAACGGATCGCGGAGGCCCTTCTCGCCGATTTCGCTGACGAGCACCGGCCGGCCTCCATGGACGGTTTGCCATTGGCGGCCGTCCTTGCTGAGAGCGAAGTGAATCTGCTCCGACATGGGGGTTTGTTCTCCGGTGAAGAACACGAAGAGATAACCTCCACTCGCGAATGCGGAGCTGGCTGTGATGGCGAGGGCGAACAATATGGATAGCAGTTTCATGGCGGGAAAATACGGGAATGGAACTCCAGGAGATGAACGTAAAGCAGCGTGAAATCCCGACATCGGGACGAACGTGATGCTTCGCATTCCGCCACCCTGAGTAAGCCTGATTCATTCCTCTTCCACCCGGAAGAATCCGCGCGGGGCATCGACGAAGGGTGGCGGGAAATCGAACACGACTTCCGTGCTGGCCCCTTGGGAATCGATCTTCGAGGCGGCGACGTGCGGGAATGTATGAAGGTCAGACGAACCGGTGATGCGGTAGCGGCGGCCGGGCGATGAGAGCCATTCGATCCGGCCGGTGGCATTCGGCCCGTCGATCCGGAACGACTGCATTCGGAGATCGTTTTCAAGGAGGGCGAGCACCTGGCAATCGAAATCGGTGTAGGTGGTGTAAGTGCCGTGGAACCAGACGAGCGCGCGGTCGTAACCGTGTTTTTCCGGGATGATCGGCCGCAGGTTGTCGGCCGGAGAATCGACGGTGATCTGCTCCCAGGCAAAGGTGAGCCCGCCGTCGTTGGTGACGCCGCGCCAGATTTCATAGCGTTCGCTGGCGCGCAGCGGCACGTTGGTGATGTCTCCGAGATTGAAGGGCGCGGCGGCGTTGGAGGAGATGTAGATGACATTCGGGTTTTCCGGGTCGATGCACATGCCGCCGCCGTAGTCGTCCTCGGCGGAGTAGAGCCCGCGCCCGGCATGGGCGATGAACCTGCGCTGCCATGCGGTGCCGGTCCAGCGCGCGTAGTAGTAGTAAATCCGGTCATGATTCCAACCCGTGCCGGTGACGTTGTCCACCTGAACCTGGAACACACAGACGGGATGGCCGTCCT
>JBIPND010000382.1:0-4162 GCA_044374015.1 Luteolibacter sp.
GCGCATTGTGACGACACCTGCTCCGCCGCCGGGAGCCAAGAAATAGGCCGGCGCAGCGTGGGCACCTCCCACCGTGGGATGAGGAGCGGCTCATTACGTCCTGCGCATTCACCTCACAGCCACGCTTGTCAGTGCCACAGCAGTGCTTCGCGGTGCCGGAGCGACACTTTTGCATCAATCTGCGACCGCATACAATGGATGCGGCAAATGCAGCGGGGTATTCTGCGTTGACCTCTATTTGCTGTATCAACCTCCTCATCCATCATTTCAGACTGGAACAGTCAACAGGTCCGGTGGCAGCAGGTCCAACACCCGAGAAGTCTACGTTCAGACATCGACATATGGGGCGCGGATTTTTTTCACAGCTTGCCCAACCGGGAGCATCAATTCCCACTTGTCGTTCTCGACACGACGGGCAACCCCCAACCGGTCGTAAAGTTCGAGCACCCTGCGGCAATGCGCCCGCGACAACTGCTTCTCCAATCCAGCAGCGCTACCAGCATCCAGAAACACCGCCGGGGTAGTCTTGAGCTCGTCGGGGCCTTGATTACGGCACGGAGCAAGAAGAAGCCTGAACACAGAGCTGTCATTCTCAGCCGAGAAGCCGTTGAGCGCCAAATCCAGTTTGGCCAGACCCGAAGGATTGTCAGCCGGTGCCGGCGGACGGTGTCGGCCAAGCTCAGACGGCGAAAAGGCAGCAAGCGTTGCGGCTGAGTGAGCTGTATCCGCCGCAAAGTGATCCACAAGGTTGTTCTGAAGGCAGGCAAGCGGGGCGATTACCTTTTCGGCGACGAGGGAGTTCGTCAGCCCCCCGATCAAGGCAAAGCTCATGCCGACCGTCAGGCGACTGCCGTCGTCCGAAACCAAGCACGCTCCGGGCGGATACGAATTGGCCAGCGCGATGCATTTGGCGGCGAGAACATTGGCCCCGGCTGCCATGTCGCCTTCGCCCAGCGATTCGGCGTCGAAGACCTGGAGCAGGCGGAGAAGCGGGGTGGAGGTGGCGGTGGCTAAATTAGCTGGCATGTGCGGCGGGCGTAATCATCGGCGGTGACACCCTATGGCTGTGATCTTGCGCACAGGTTGTGATTGCCTTATGAAATAGGTATGACCTTGATCATTAGTGGATTCCATGAAAAAAGTAGGAAATTATTCAAATCGAGGCGGCGCCCGCCCTGGTGCAGGAAGGCCGTCGGGACAGACCAAGATCAAGACATCCGTGTCGATCGACGAGATGATATTGAGGGCGGCACTCGCCAAATGGGGTGGCAAGTTGTCGCCGCTGGTGGAAACGCTACTGCGCGAATATCTCTGATCTGATCGTATGCCAGAGAAGTGAGAACCAAAAAAACCGCAACTTGTCAGCCACGCTTGTGACAAAGACAATTTGAAAATCGGCATGATGCGAAGGTGCCAAAGTGGGAAGTGTCTACGGCGGACCACTACCGCTCAAACGCTTTCCAGGCCCTCAGTTCGTTCCGCAAGCTTTCGGTCTGGAATGCCCGGTTCATTGCCGACGAACGGTCAACTCCGCAGAAATGGACACAAAATGGACACAGCGATTTCCAGCTAACAAAAAGTCCCGGGCCTTTTCGGAGTCGGAACTTGCTGACAATCAATATGGTGCGCGCGACAGGACTCGAACCTGAACAGGGTTGCCCCCACTAGAACCTGAATCTAGCGCGTCTACCAATTCCGCCACGCGCGCACTTGAGATGATCTTGCGACCGGGCGAAAAAACAACATGTCGGACCGGGGATTGCAATCCTGTTTTCGGAAAGTTTTCCAGGTCCGCCGCCGATGTGCTGGATCGGGCGGTTTTCGGCGTTGCCAAATGCCAAGACTCCCGCACTCTGAAGCCATGCAGAAGGCTACGCCTCTTATTCTCGTGCTCATCCTCGCCGTCATGGCGGGCGTTTTTTCCATTCGTTCCAAACGCAGTCTGGAACCCGCCCAGCCGGCGGTGGTGGAAAATCCGGCGCAATCGAGCACTCCCAACGCAGGAAACCCCGCGGTCACGGTCAAGACCGACCTGGCCGGCGTCAAAGCGGAGCCCCGCCCCTGGCCGCAGGAGACCTCGGAGATCGCGGCGGATCCCGGGGCGATTTTCGGCAGCTTGGAAAACGGCCTGCGCTACATCATCTATCCGAACAGCGAGCCGCCGAAACGGGTTTCGCTGCGCCTGCACATCACCGCCGGCTCCCTCGTCGAGGCGGACGACCAACAAGGCCTCGCCCATTTCCTCGAGCACATGGTCTTCAATGGCTCGAAAAACTACACCGCCGCCGAGCTCATCCCGCGGATGCAGCGGCTCGGGATTTCCTTCGGGGCCCACGCCAATGCTTACACCTCCTTCGACGAGACGGTTTACATGCTCGATCTCCCGGACCTCTCGGAGGAGACGATGAAACTCGGCTTCACCGTGATGCGCGATTTCGGCGACGGCGCGCTGCTCGCCGAGCCGGAAATCGACAAGGAACGCGGTGTGATCCTCTCGGAAAAAGTCAGCCGTGACTCGGTGCAATACCGCATCATGGAGAAACAATTCGCGGAAATCCTGCCCGACTCGCTGGTGACCCGCCGGTTTCCGATCGGCCAGGAGGAGGTGATCAAAGCCGCGCCACGCGAGCGGTTTCTCGACCTCTACACGCGCTTCTACACGCCCGAACGGATGACCTTCATCGTGGTGGGGGATATCGATCCGAAACAAATCCAGGCCCGGATCGAGACCTGCTTTTCCTCGATGACCAATCCCGCCAATCCCGGCCAGGACCCGGAGCTCGGCGCTATCAAACAACCCGAAGGCCTCGAAACCGCCACCTTCGCCGACACGGAACTCAGCTCCACCGACGTCTCGCTGACCCTGGTCCGGCCCCACGAGCCGAAGCCCGATACCGCCGCCACCCGGTTGCAGAACATGAAGTTGGACATCGCCCACTCGATCATCAGCCGCCGCTTTGAACGGCTTTCGAAAATCGAAGGCTCGGCCGTCGCATCCGGTTCGGCGTCGAAGAGCATCCTGTTCAACTATCTCGAACTCGGCTCGATCGACATCACCGCCGCCGATGATCGCTGGAAGGAAGTCGTGCCGATCATCGAGCAGGAATTCCGCCGCGCGATGGAGCACGGCTTCACTGAGGCGGAACTCGCCGAGGCCAAATCCAACCTGCTCAACGCCTACGAACAACAGGTCCAACAAAAAGCCACCCGCAAGTCCGAAGGCATCGCCACCGTGCTCGCCCGATCGATCAACGACAACTCGGTCTTCTCCGCCCCCGAAACCGATCTTGAAATCGCCAAGGCGTCGCTCGACGCCATCACCCTCGCCAACTGCCATGAGGCGCTCAAAACTTTCTGGGATGCCTCCGGCTATCACTTGATTCTCACCACCAAGGAAGAGCCGCCAAACTCGAAGCAGGATCTCGCCGCGCTGTTCGAAGACTCCCGCGGGAAACCGGTCGAGGCTCCGGCCGCACGCGCCGCGCAGACCTTCGCCTACACCGATTTCGGCAAACCCGGCAGCGTTGCGTCGCGCAAGGAAATCGCCGACCTCGGCATCACCCAACTGGTTCTATCCAACCAGGTGCGCGTCAACCTCAAGCCCACCGATTTCGAAAAAGGCAAAATCCGGCTGCTCGCCCGCGTCGGCGCCGGCAAGCTGACCCAGCCCAAGGACATGCCGATGCTCGATGTCTTCGCCACCGCGGTCTTCGAAGGTGGCGGCCTCGCCAAGCATTCCAACGACGACCTCCAACAGATTCTAGCCGGACGGAACGTCGGCTCCTCGCTCACGATCGGCGAAGACGCCTTCACGCTCGGCGGCACCACCATTCCGGCGGACTTCGCGCTCCAGACACAGCTGATGTGCGCCTCCCTAACCGATCCCGGATACCGCGAGGAAGCGCTGTGGCAGTTTCAAAAAGCCATCCCGATGATGTCTCAACAACTCAAGCACACCGCCGCCGGCCCGCAGCGGGAAATGGAAGCCTGGCTCCATGGCGGTGACTCCCGCTTCACCATCGCGCCGGGCGAAAAACTCACCTCCTACACCATCAAGGACGCCAAAAACTGGCTTACTCCCGAGCTCACCAAGGGCTACCTCGAGCTCACCATCGTCGGCGAGTTTGAAATCGAAAAAATCCTCCCCGACCTGCTGGCCACC
>JBIPND010000383.1:0-4159 GCA_044374015.1 Luteolibacter sp.
TCATCGAAGTCAAGTGATGGCCGGGCCCATCCGTTCATTCCACCTTCATCTCGTCGTACTTTGTTTGATGGCTGCATCCCGGCTCCCGCAGCAGAAGCGCAGCCTACCAGCGTGGTTCCACCAAACGCTCAAAGTCATCCCGGCATCACGCACTAAGGACCGAACGAACGCCATGGCCGCCAATCCTGCAATAATGAAAAAGCAAAACCGCTCCGCTGACCGTGGAATTGAAACAATTAGCCCATGAGAAACAAGATGAAGCGATTCCAACAACTTCGAAACCATGCAGTCACCTGTACCGTGCTCGCCATGTGCGTCGCACGGGCAGCGGGCGCGGAGTATCATGTTGCCGCGTCAGGCAATGATGCGAATGCCGGTTCAGTGACCAGCCCTTTCAAGACGATCTCGAAGGCGGGCGATCAGGCCCAGCCCGAGGATGTCATTACCGTGCATGGAGGAGTTTATCGCGAGCGAATCAATCCTCCCCGAGGTGGAATATCAGATGAGAAGCGGATCGTTTACCAAGCCGCTCCCGGCGAGCAGGTATTCATCAAGGGATCGGAACGGGTCACCGACTGGAAGAAGGTGGATGACGACACCTGGATGATCACCCTGCCCAACCGCTTTTTCGGCGGCTACAATCCGTATGGCGATCTCCTCCATGGCGACTGGTATGAAGCCAAGCGCCCGTATCACACCGGCGCGGTTTACCTCAACGGTCACTGGCTGAAGGAAGCTGCACGGAAAGATCAGGTCGTGAAAACCGCGGTGGGGGAAGCCACGGGAGATTCGAGATCCGAACTGATGAATCTCAAGCAGTTGGCCGGGGATGGCAAAAACGGCCAAACCTTGCCTGCATCCAAGTATCAAGCTGCCAGCGATTCGGTTCAGTCGATGGATCTACCAGATGGTCTGACCTGCGTGGGCAGGCTGAAAGACGGTGCGGTGCTCACGTACGAGATCGATTTCGGCGAAGAGGCGGGAAAAATGACGCTTCATGCAGCCTCCCCGATCGAGGGCGGGATTGTCGAAATTCGTAAAAGCGATGCGACGGGTGAGCTGCTAGGCACCTTTGAGGTTGGCTTTACGGCGGAATGGACGAGCTTTCAGCCGTTTCAAGCCAACTTGAGCGAAGCTTTAAGCGGGAAACAGACGGTCGCGTTGGTGTTCAAGGAGCGGCCCCGGCCAGCCTGGGTGGATTCCAATGCGGCCTATTGGTTTGCCGAAGTGAGCACGGAATCCACCACCATCTGGGCACAATTCAAGGGCGTGGATCCGAACAAGGAACTGGTCGAAATCAACGTCCGCCAAAGCGTGTTCTATCCGGAAAAGCCAGGGATGAACTACATCACCGTCCGCGGATTCACGCTGGAGCAGGCTGCGGCCCCTTGGGCCCCGCCCACAGCGGAACAGATCGGACTGCTTGGCACCCACTGGTCGAAAGGCTGGTTGATCGAGGACAATACGATCCGCTACTCAACTTGCAGCGGGGTGACGCTGGGAAAACACGGCGACGAGTTCGACAACACGATGAACTACAATCGTTCGATTCGGGTCGCATTGCAGCGCGGGTGGGACCGCAACAACATCGGCAGCCATGTCGTGCGAAACAACCACATTTACAACTGTGGCCAAGGCGGAATCATCGGCAGTCTGGGCTGCAGCTTCTCCACGATCACGGGCAATGAGATTCACGATATCCGGCAGCACCATGAGTATGGCGGGTGTGAAACGGCAGGCATCAAATTGCATGGCGCGGTGGATGTGGTCATCAGTAACAATCATGTCTATCGCTGCGCACACTGGGGCGGCATTTGGATCGACTGGATGGGGCAGGGAGCACGGTTGACCGGGAACCTGCTGCATGACAACAGCAATGACATGATGTTTGAGATGAATCACGGCCCGATGCTCATCGACAACAACATCCTGCTGTCCAATCGTGGCATCTTGGATGCAAGTGGCGGAGGGGCGTATGTGCATAATCTGATCGGCGGAGCGCTGTCCATCTGGTCGGATCTCACAAAACGGCAGACGCCGATTTTCAAGCCTCACAATACGGATCTAGTAATAGCAGGGCGGCCCGAGGAAAAATTTGGGGCGATGGGCGGCGGGATCGCTCGATTTTCCGCGCCGGTCGGGAACACGGAACAGGATATGATCTATCAAACAGTCCGCTACGGCTGCGAAGGATACCGCCTGGATGTCCCCAACGCAATTTACACCGTGACACTCAAGTTCAATGAGCCGTTTTTCGAAAAGGCCGGTTCGCGCCGTTTCGGCGTGAGTGTTCAGGGAAAACCCGTGGTGGAGGACCTGGATCTTGTGGCAAAGGTTGGGAAAAACGAAGCGTTTGATGTGGCAACCAAAGACGTTCGTGTCGCGGACGGGGTGCTGAACATCGGGTTCATTCGCGGTCTTGGCGATCCCTGTATTGCCGGGATTGAAGTGGCCGGAGCACGGGATGTGGCTCAACCGTTCGATCTGCGGATCAACTGTGGCGGCGATGCCTGGGAAACATTCAAAGCCGATTTCACGGTGATGAATGAAGAAGCTCGTGTAGCTCTGTTGGATCAATGGGGTGGAGTTGGTTACACGGTGGATCAACACGACGACCGCTTTCTAAACAACCTGTTTTTCAAAGCGAATGCGCTGTCTGCCTACGATGAACACAAACTCAAGATCACGGCTGCTGGCAATGTCTTCCTTGCCGGAGCCAAGCCCTCGGAACAAGATAAGAACCCAGTGATCGCGGAAGCCTTCGATCCGGAAGTTAGGCTCGTTGAGAAGCCCGACGGCTGGTGGTTGGAGATGAAGACAGATCCTACATGGAAATCCGTCCAACGGAATATTGTCACGTCCGAACTCCTTGGAACGTCAACGGTCACAGGAGCATCCTTTGAACAGGGGGATGGTAAACCTTACTTGCTGGACACGGACTATTTTGGGAACAAGCACCCGGTGAGCGGTCCTTCAGCGGGTCCGTTCGAATTGTCCGGAATTCAGAACCTCAGAGTCAAAGTTTGGCCCAAGTTGACAAAGGAATCGCGGTGGAAAGATTCATTTCTCCCAACTACGCTCGATGTCTTCAAGCGAGCGGCCCTTGGTTTCGGGGACGAAGCGCGCGACCACCCACACCAGAATCACGCAGAACGCGGCATAGACGAAGAACGGAAATCCGTGGTGGAAGCGGTCCACCAGCCAGCGGTTTTCATCCATCATCGGAAAGGTTTGGGAAACGATGAAATTCGCAATCCAAAGAAAAAAGGTCGCAATGCCGAGCGCTCGCCCGCGCAGTTTGTTGGGGAATATTTCCGAAAGGATGACCCAGGTGACCGGTCCCACCGCGAGCGCGAAGCTGGCGATGTATCCGAGCACGAAGAGCAGCAGCCATCCACCGATCGCCTGGGCGGACGAGGCGGCACCGATCGCAAGCAATGAGACTCCCATGCCCGCCGCGCCGGCAATCATCAGCGGCCGTCGGCCAATTCGATCAACGGCGAGGATAGCCACCACGGTGAACAGCAGGTTGACCGAACCGACCACCACGGTTTGCAGCAGCGCGACGTCGGTGCCGGTGCCGGCGACCGCGCGGAAGATGTCCGGTGCGTAGTAGAGAAACACGTTGATCCCGGTGATCTGTTGCAACACGGCAAGCGCGATACCCAGAAACAACACGCCGCGCAGACCGGGTCGCATGAGTTCTCGGAAATCCCCACTTTCATGGCGAAGCGCCGCCTGTATTTCGGTGATCTCACGATCGGCATGATCCCGGCCATCGATCTTGGCGAGAATGGCGCGTGCTTTTTCCACCCGACCCTTGCGGCACAGGAATCGCGGGCTTTCGGGCACAAAGAACAAGGCTACCAGCAACATCAGGGCTGGCACCGCCTCCGATCCGAACATCCATCGCCAACCATAGGTATTGATCCACGTCTCGTCGCCCTGGCCGGAGATGTAATAATTGACGAAATATACAACCAACATTCCAAAGACGATGGCAAACTGGTTGAGTGAAACCATCCGTCCCCGCAGGCGCGCCGGGGAGATTTCTGCGATATACATCGGACTAGTCATTGATGCGATGCCAACTCCAAGCCCGCCGAGAATCCGGAAAAGTACGAACTCGGTAAAGGTCCGCGGGATAGCCGTTCCAAGG
>JBIPND010000384.1:0-4141 GCA_044374015.1 Luteolibacter sp.
TGGTTGTGGACGTTCAGCTTATCATTGTAGAGTTCCTTGAGGTTGGCGTGGTAGAAGCCGTCGACATAATCGAAGCCCAGCGCGCGCATGTCTTGGCAGACGATGCGGTGGTTGTGCTGCATGGCCGCGTTGACCGTGGCATTGGTGGCCGGATCGTCCGCCTTGTCGTAGGTGATGAGTCCCTTTGATGGCCAATTGGTGGTAAAGTTCAATTCGTCATCGAGCACGTGGGATTTTCCGACAAAGCCGGTGCGATAGCCGGCCTTTTGCAGCCAAGCGCCGATGTTCTGGCCGTCATGTTCCAACTCGGTGTCCGACACTCCGAAGCGACCGAGTGTGCCGAGCGGATAGCGAGTGACGAAGGTATCACTGGTGTTGCGCGAGGGCCAGCGACTGGTGAGCAGGGAATAGCGTGAGGCACCGCAAACAGACGAGGCACAAAATGCCAAGTTGAACTTCAGTCCAGTGGAGGCCAGTGAGTCCAGCGTCGGCGTGATGCAGTTCCTGCCATCGAAGCCGAAGTGCTGATCGGCCGCCTGGTCGTCCGTGTTGATGATGATGATGTTCGGCCCGGTGGCAGCAGTCTGCGCCTTGACCTCGTAGTAGATGGAGGTGGTGGTGGCCACCAATTCGAGCCGACGATTGGAGGGCAGGTCGAAATTGCGGGCGCGAATGGCGTTCGTGCTGCCGGAGAAGGAGCCGAAGTTGGCCAGCACCAAACGGTCGCCGATGTTGTAGGAAAGGCTGCCGTCATTGGTGCCATCGACAATCCACTGCGCGCCGGTATCGAGAACCAGTTTGGCAACGCCAAGTTCGAGCGGCTCGCTGCCGCTCGAGTCGACCTTGGTTTCCACGGTGGCGGCGGAGCCGATTGCAAACTCATCGGCGGCAGATGAACCATTGTAACCGAAGGACACGCCCGAGCCATGGATCACGAGGCTGACGGTTTTGGTGAGGTCGCGGCCGATCGTCATCGCGCGCATCGAGAGTGCTCCCGTGCCGCTCACGGTGAGTGAACCATTGCTGATCAGGAGTTCGTCGGGGCTGGCAGATGCCGTCGTGTTGAGAATCACATTGTAGCCGTTGATGATCGCATCATTGGGAGCGGCAGGCACACCATCGGGGCTCCAGTTGGTGGCGTTGCTCCACAGGTTGTTACCCGCGCTGTTGTCGAATCCTTGGGACGCGGGAGGCGCGACCACCGCGAAGGTAAAGCCGGCGATGGCCGCGCCGCTCGTTAGCCCAACTCCGGGAATTTCTTTGAAGGTGAGGGATTCGCCATTGTTGAGCGCAAAGTCAGCAGGGAGGCTCGGCGTTCCCGTGGCCGTCGCCATATTGGCGAAGTCGGCATTCGTCGTTCCATTTGAAACCCGGATGTCGCCACCATTGCCCTCCACATAGCCCCAGTTTTTGAAATCAAGCGCCAAGCCGGCTGGCGCGCCACTGAGTGTCCACGTCAGGGTTTCCGGGGTGGATTGCGCGACACCCGAGCTGTTGTTGTAGCTCTGACCATCGACGCAGTTCGAGTTCTCGCCTTGAATGCCAATGCCGCCGCCGCCAAGCTCGGTGATGGAGAGGTTGCCTCCGCCGGATCCACTGCCGGTGAGGGTGAATGATTTGTTGAACCATGAGGGATCCGTCACGGATCCAACATTGCTGCGATCCCACTCGTTGACCGTGTTGATAAAAGTCGCAAGGGTGCTGGTGGTGGAGGCATTGAGTGAAATCACGCCGGAGCCATTGATGGAAAAGGCCAGGGCAATCTGCGCCGTGTTACTTCCCGAGAGAATGAACGGCGGCGTCGGCCCGAATCCGGTGCCGCTGTTGGCGAAGCTCACGGCCGCGTCGTTGGCGGTCAACGGAGGGCTGAGGATCTCGAAGGTGAACCCACCGAGGCCCGCCCCGTTGCTGGAATCCGGGGTTTCGCCAAAGGACAAAGCGCCGCCACTGCTCAGGCTGAGCCCATGGGTCACGAGGCCGAATGCGGTGCTGCCCGAGGCCGCCAAGTTGGCGAAATCCTGAAGGTTCGTGCCATCGGAGAAACGCATGTCCGCTCCGGATCCGCTGACCCACGACCACGATGTGAACTTGAGAGTCATCCCCGCGGGCGCGGTCAATTCGAATTTCAGCGACTCTGGTGCACTTGTAGCTGCAGTCCGTCCATCCACGCAGTTCGAATTCAGCCCCTCCATGCCGAGGCCGCCGCCATGGAGTGTGGTGATGCTCAGGCGCGGGCTCGACGACCTCACCGGCACGATTTTGAGGCTGAACGAGGTGTTGAAGAAGCTGCTGTTGGTTGTGGAACCCGCCGTGCCGCCCGCACGGTCGAACTGGTTGACCAGATTGACGAAAGTGGTGTTGGTGTTGGTGGTGGAGGCATTCAGTGAAACCGCCCCAGTTCCGTCGATGGTGTAGGCAAGGGTGATGGTGTCGTTGATCGCTGCCGTGAGAAAAGTCCCGCTGGTCACGGGACCGAGGTTCGCAAAGCTGGTGCTGACGTCCGCCTTGGCGGCCAGCGCGGGCAGTGCGCAGATGAAAAGAATGGATTTGAGGTTCATGAAGTGGATTCGGAAAATTGGCTTTCATGGAGCGATCGCTCCCATTCGCTGTTAGCCAAAGTTTACGAAGATTGGAGATTTCTCATAGTCCTCAAAGCGAGGACATCGACCGGATCTCTGGCCGGGATTCCAAGCCGTTCGGTCTTGCTCAATCCAAGCGGACTTCCGGCCCGTCAGGTCAAACGAATGCTTCTCAGGTCGCTGGGAATGTCGTCGTTTTGAGGACTACCCAATTTCTGAAAAGTGGCGGACCCTCCTATCGAGCAGTGGCCGCTGAGTCGGAGTGCAATCAAATGGAAGCCTCCGCAGCCCTGTCGTTAGCCTGTTTCGGTGGCACAAGCTCAACATCCTCGATGAAAATCACCCCCACCACCCTGTTAGTGAGTCTTCTTTTGGCGGCGTCGCTGAGTGCGGAGGCGAAGGTCGATCCCTTGACTCCGTATGCCGGATCCAGTGTGAAAGGTGTCGATGCCATGACCCTGAAGGGCAAGGTGATGGCGGGCTATCAGGGATGGTTCAATGCTCCGGATGATGGTGCCGGCCTCGGCTGGACCCACTGGGCGCGCCATGGTTCGAAACCCTTCGCCCCGGGAAATGTCACCGTCGATCTGTGGCCGGACATGTCCGATGCCACTGCCGCGGAGCGCTTCCCGACCGGTTTCAAACATGCGAACGGCGAATCCGCAGTCGTTTTCAGCTCCTACACCCGCTCCACGGTGGCGCGGCATTTCAAGTGGATGCGCGACTACGGGATCGATGGCGTTTTCGTGCAACGGTTCGCCAATGGTTTGAAGGGGGAATCCACCCGGCATCACAAGGACATGGTGCTCTCCAATTGCCGGGAGGGTGCCAATCTCGCCGGCCGGACCTATGCGGTCATGTATGACCTGAGCGGACTTCGCGCAGGCCAGACGAGCGCCGTCTCGGACGACTGGAAGGTGCTCCGGAACCGGATGGCGATGGGCCGGGACCCCGCTTACCTGCACCACGAGGGCAAGCCACTCGTCGCGATCTGGGGGATCGGTTTCAACGACGGTCGTGATTACACGCTCAAGGAATGCCGCGCCTTGGTCGAGTTTTTCAAAGCCGATGGCTGCGCGGTCATGCTCGGCGTGCCCACCGGGTGGCGCGATCAATACCGGGATGCCACCACCGCCCCGGCGTTCCATGACTTGCTGAAACTCGCCGATGTCCTCAGTCCCTGGACTCCCGGGCGCTACTCCACCCCCGCCGATGCCAGCGCCCACGCCGCCAAGTATTACACGGCGGACATCCGTTGGTGCCGCGAGCGGGCCATGGATTTCCTGCCGGTGGTCTTCCCGGGATTCAGTTGGCACAACTTGAAGCCGCAGGATCCGTTGAACAAAATCCCCCGGCTCAAGGGCCAATTCCTGTGGTCCCAATTCGCCGCTGCCAAGCAAGCCGGCGCCTCCATGATCTATGTCGCCATGTTTGACGAGGTGGACGAAGGAACCGCCATCTTCAAGTGCACCAACGATCCTCCGGTCGGTGCCAACCCGTTCGTGACCTACGAGGGACTTCCCAGTGACCACTACCTCTGGCTGACGGGGGAGGGCGGTCGC
>JBIPND010000386.1:0-4133 GCA_044374015.1 Luteolibacter sp.
GGCCTGCTGAAATTGGACGACCGCCGCAAATCCTGCGGGATGATTCCGAATCCCGCAGCTCCATTCGCGAACGGCCAGCCACGGTGCGTCTGCCGCTTTGGAGGATGGCGCCGCCGCATCGGCCATCACGGATGTTGATTGAGCGGTCGCTCACGTTGATCTTCGGGCAGTATCGTAGTCAGCTTCCTGCATCGCCTTCGCGCCTTCTTGGCTGAGGCGTTGCTTCTCTTCGCCCAAGGTTTCTATCAGTAAATCAAGTGCGGCAATTACATCGGTCTGCCCTTCCTCGTCCAATTCGGGTTCCTGCGCGAGGCCGGACGGGGTGACCCATGCGGCGCAAGTGGCGGTGAGGAGAAATTTGATGAATTTCGCGTTCATGGTGGTGGATTTACTGAATAAGCAAACCACCGGTTGATGAACGCCCGTGCGGGGGTTTGATGACAAATTTGTCATTTTGCGCCGCGCCAGTGACCCGTCGTGATGCTTGAATGACCGGGCCGCTTGCGGTATTTCCTAACAAGCACCCACCATGACCACCCACACCGCACCGCTCACCCTGGCCCAGGCGCAACTTCTCCGCGAGGTGTTGGCGCGGCAGGGTTACGATTTTGAAACCAAGCCTTACGCGTTGTTTGCCGCGCGCAAGGGGAAGCTCAACGTGACGGTTTACGAAAAAGGCCCGAAAGTGCTGATCCAGGGCAAGGACACCGAGGATTTCATCCGCTTCACACTGGAGCCGGAGGTGCTCGGCGAGGCGCGCTTGGGCTACGAGGAAGTGCTGGAGCCGGATCGCTTCGAGCCGCATTTCGGGATCGATGAAAGTGGCAAGGGCGATTATTTCGGCCCGCTGGTGATCGCCGGAGCTTACACGGATGCGACCATTGCCCGGCGCTTGATCGAAGCCGGCATCATGGACTCGAAACGGGTCACCAGCGCCGCCCGCATCCGCGCGCTCGCGGCAATCATCCGCGCCACCCCGGGCTGCACCACCAAGGTCATCGCCATCGGCCCGGAGCGCTACAATTCGATGTTCGCCTCGTTCAAAAACCTGAACCGGCTGCTCGCCTGGGGGCACGCCCGGGTGATCGAGGAGCTGGTCGCCGCCCGCCCGGACTGCCCGCGCACGCTGAGTGACCAATTCGCGCGGCCCGAAATCCTGCAGCGCGCGCTCAAGGAAAAAGGCCTCACCCTCCAGCTGGAGCAACGCACCAAGGGCGAGTCCGACACCGCCGTCGCCGCCGCCTCGATCATCGCCCGCGAGCGCTTCATCGACTGGATGGACAAGGCGTCCGCCGCCTGCGGCATCAAACTTCCGCTCGGGGCCTCCGCGGCGGTGGTTCAAGCCGGGCAAGCGCTGGTGGCCCGCGATGGCGCGGATGCCCTCGCGAAATTCGCCAAGCTGCATTTCCGCACCACCCACGCGGTGCTCGGCAGCGCCCCGCCGGACGGGGCCTGACCTAACAGCGACCGGATTTTCGTAAAATCACCGACTCGTTGATGATTAGTCGGCTGCATTTGGGGATTTTCTTCACCCCTTCGGGCGTTTCTTTGGCCCTTGGCACGGGATTCGCATCCCCCCCGGAGATTTTTGGCGGGACAAAACCCCAATATCTGTTGTACCTTGCTGGCGTATTCCTAACGTATCAATCCCTCCCAACTCCATGTCCACCATCACCAAACGCGAACTTGTCATAAAAATCACCGACCACCTCGGCTCCAAAGGTCTCGAAATCACCCAGCAGGATGTACTCGAAGTCGTGCAAACCCTGATCGATGAGATCACCGAATCCCTCGCCCACGGCGACACCGTGGTGATGCGCAATTTCGGGGCCTTCCAAGTGCGCGAAATGAAAGCCAAAATCGGCCGCAACCCCAAGGATCCCGCCAAAGACGTGCCAATCCCGGCGCGCGCTGCGGTGAAATTCAAGCCCGGCAAGGAAATGAAAGACAAAGTGGCCACCACCCTGCAAGTCATTCGCGAGCGCAACTGACCCTTGTGATTTCCCTTTTGAAAAACCCGGGATTCCGCCGCAGCCTGGTCTGCGGCGGAATCTTGCTCGCGCTCAATTCCTGCGCCCGGCCGGGTGGTTACGACGGCTACATGACGCGCTCCTACACGGTGCGCGGCCAGAGTTACCAGCCGATGGGGGTCGCTCAGGCGCTCGATTACAGGGAAACCGGGATCTGCTCGTGGTATAACGAATCGAAATTTCTCGGGCTGAAACGCGGCACGACTTCGCTGGGCGAAAAAGTGATGCCGTGGCACCTCACCGGCGCCCACAAAACCCTGCCGCTGCCCTGCATGGTCAAGGTCACCAACGTCGAAACCGGCGACTCGCTCAAAGTCCGGCTCAACGACCGCGGCCCGTTTATCGGCAACCGCATCCTCGACGTGACGCCACGCGCCGCCAAAAAGCTCGGCTTTCACCGCGATGGCCTGGCGACCGTGCGCGTCGAGGTGATTTCCGTTGGCGACGGCTCTTACAAACGCAAGAAGCGCCGCTGGCTGTTTTTCTAAGCGTTTCCAGACTTGAACAACCCGGAACTCCGCCCGCAGACTCTGCCCGCTCCCGGGGAGCTCCTCCATCATGTCCCAATCTCCAGAAATCCGCGTTTTCGCCCCTGCCACCGTGGCGAACGTCGCCTGCGGTTACGACGTCCTTGGTTTCGCCATCGACTCACCGGGTGACGAAATTGTCGTCCGCCACTGCGACAAACCCGGCCTGCACATCACCAAGATCACCGGCGACAACGGCAAACTGCCGAAAAACCCCGCGCAAAACTGCGCCGGCGTCGCCGCGCTCGATTTGCTCAAGCACCTCGGCATGACCGACCGCGGCATCGAGATGGAGATCCACAAGAAAATGCCGTTTGGCTCCGGGCTCGGTTCGTCGTCCGCCTCCTCCGTCGCCGGTGCCTTCGCGGTGAACCAGTTGATCGGCAATCCGCTGAGCAAAAAGCAACTGCTGCCCTTCGCCATGGCCGGCGAGGCGTCGGCCGACGGTGCCTGGCATGCCGACAACGTCGCGCCCTGCCTGTTCGGCGGCATCGTTTTCATCCGCTCCAACGACGAACTCGACTTCGCCCAGATCCCCGCACCGAAAAACCTGTGGGCCGCCGTCGTCCATCCGGACATCGAAATCCTCACCAAAGTCGCCCGCGAAATCCTGCCCAAGGAAATCCCGCTCGAAAACGCCACCCAGCAAATCGGCAACCTCGGCGGGCTGCTTTGCGGCCTGATCCAAGAAGATTACGGCCTCATTTCCCGCTCCATCCACGACGTCATCGCCGAGCCGCGCCGCCAGAAACTCATCCCGGATTTCTACAAGGCGAAACGCGCCGCGCTCTCCGCTGGAGCGCTGGGCTTCTCCATTTCCGGCGCCGGTCCATCCGTCTTCGCGCTGTGTGAAGGCGAGGAAATCGCCCGCAAAGTCGCTGAGGTCATCAGCAAGGTTTTCTCCGCGATTCCGATCGAAAACCAAAGCTACGTCTCACGCATCAACCCGCGCGGGGTGCATGTGATTGAGGGTTGAAATCCACTTTTCGCCTCGCCTCGGCTTCTGTTCGACTTATAGTTTCACCATGTCCTCCGAATCATGCGTCCGGGAAGAAATGCGCCAAATGCGCTTGAAGATGCCGCTTCGCACCTTCGCGCAGGCATGGCAGCAACACGACGAGGCCGAGAAAGCCTGCCTGAGCTTCGGTCAAAAGAACGAGCCCTCCTCCGAGAATGGGCGGAAACCCAAGGCTGCCTCATTGAAAAAGACCCGACGCTGACACTCGAACGGCGCAAGTCACATGGCGAACACACGGTGGGATTCGATCCCTCGAGCGGACATTGGTGGAAGACCACTCATCCAGGGAAAGCGGGAGTGGGCGCGGAATTCGACTATCAAATGCTGCCCCCTTTCTCGATTGTCGGCATTTTTGCCCGCGAGTTGCTCCCGTCCGAATACCTCGCGCGAATGATCCTCCATAATGGGGAATTTGGAGATGATGTCCGATTCGAAGGCTACTTGGATGCAAGCGAACCCAGCCTCAGACCTCCTGACGTGTGGGGAAAACTGATGACCTCAATGTGACGAAATTCAGACGTAAATGCGTGCCGGGGTAGTGGGTTTCGGTGGTGTTGA
>JBIPND010000385.1:0-4133 GCA_044374015.1 Luteolibacter sp.
GTGATATTGGCGGCGACGGTGCCGTATGCGATTTCAAGGTTTCCGCCGCTATTGACTTTGACCGTGCCCGTGCCGTTGACCGTGGTGGTGGTGGAGAAGCCGAGTGTGCCTTCGTTCACGTCGATGTCACCGCTGGTGACATTCGTGGCAACAAAAGAGATAAGGTTCGCGCCCACTTTGGTGAGTTTATGGCCGGCCAGATTCAGTGTGGCAGTGGTGTTGCCGCGGATGTCCCAGCGGGCCGGGCCGCCGATCGATGCGTCACCGCTCAGGGTGACGAAGCGCAAGGCATTGATTTGCGAGGCCCCAGAGTTGACAATCGCGCCGTTGCCACCAACTCCGGTGCCAGCGATGGTGACGAGTTCCGCGCCGAGGTTCTGGCCATTGACATCAAGAGTGCCGCCGCCGCTGACTAAGGTGCCGCCCGCTGTTGTTCCCAGAGCGGTCGCGGAGCCCGCCTTGAGGGTGCCACCGGTGATGGTGACATTGCCGGTGTAGGTGTTGGGTGTTGAGATGGTCACGGTCCCAGTGCCGGCCTTGGTGATGCTAGTGCCACCGGTCAAGCCGCCCGCACCACTGAGAGTGTAATCGGTGGTGTTGTTGAAGGCGACAGTGCCCGCTTCGAAACTCGTCGCGATGGTTGGGGCGAAAGAGGTGGCCGTGTTGTCGAAGGTCACATTGTCGAAACGACGAAACACATCGCCCGATCCGCCATTGTCGAAATTCGCCGTGCTGTTGTTGTTCCAATTGGAATCGACATTGCCTTTCCATGTCAGGTTGCCAACGCTGCCGGTAAAACCGAGCGTTACCTTGTCGTTGGTGCCGCTGCCGTTGTTCACGCTGGCGGTAAGACGACCGATATCGCCAGTCGTAACACTGGGGGTGCCTGTGAGAGTGCCACCGTAGGTCAGAAGATCATATGTTTTGCCGACCGGATTTTCCAGAAGACTCACGGCGAGACTACCGCCGCTGAAGGTCGCATTGCCAGATAGAGCAATCAACCCGCTGGTAGTGCCACCGACGGACATGTTGATGGTGCCCGCCGCCTGGCTCATCGAGGCGATGGAAACCGTGGCGGTGCCAATATCGGCAAGACCGTTGGTTACAGTGAGAACGCCGGCGGCGTTGGTCCAGTTGCGGTTGTTGAGATAGAATCCAGAGGTGGATTGGTTGAGGGTGACGCCGGAAAGGCTGTCGATACCGTTGGCGGCGTTGTTGATGAGGCGCGCGCGGCGGTCGAGGGTGACCGTGCCGGTGCCCAAGGCACCCGCCGCTCCGGATCGCAGGGCGACGAAGTCGTCGGTGGTACTTGCCGTGTAATCAACGAACCAGTTTCCGGAGAAACTCGTCGAGGTGTTGTTCAGCGTGAGCGTGCGGATGGCGGTTGTCGAACCTGAAGCGGACGTGGCCAGATAATTGATGGTTCCCGAGCCGGAAAGCGCGCCAGTCAGCGCGATGTCTTGGCCGTAACCCCCGCCATTATTGTTGATGGTGGTGGTCCCGGCGGTGGAGATGGCGGCGGCGAGGGTGTGGTTGCTGGTGCCGGTGCTGGCGCGGAAGCGCAGGGTCGATCCCGACTCGAGCGTGAGCGCGGGCAAGGTCCAGGTCACACTTTGGGCGCTAGACGAATGGAGTCTCGCCAAATCAAGGATTGCGGTGTTCTTCACCGTAATCGACTTCCCGGTGAGGTTGTCGAACACCGTTGGCGAATTGGTCGAGCCGTCACGGATTTGCAGGATTCCCGCTCCAACCGTGATGGTGCCGGTGACGGTATTCGCCGCGTTACCCAATACCAAAGTTCCCGCGCCGGTCTTTTCAAATCCCTGGGTTCCCGCGAGGACCGCATTGATGGACGCGACGCGGTTGACAACTTCGATCACCGGGGTTCCGGTGGTGGTGGCAAGGGTGAGGTTCCCTGATGTCCCAGTGTTGACGATCCAGTCGTGGGAGGCGATAGTTGCGTCGCCAAACTTAAGTGTTCCAGCGGTGCGGTTACCGTCAAGCGTGGTGGTGGCGCTGGGGTTGATATTTAGCGTCGAAAAATCAAGAACCACATCGCTACCGAAGGTCGGAGTGGTGTCCCAGTTTCCGGATGTTGCCCAAGAACCACCTGCGGTATTAGTCCAAGTGTAGGTTTGGGCGGCGGCGGAGTGCGCGAAGGCCAGGGCTGCGGCGACGGGGAGATAATGGCGGGGTTTCATGCGTGTGGAGGACGTTGAATCGGGTTGGGTCAATCAAACGGACGAAGGCGATGCGCCCGGCTCAGCCGCCGCCGGGTAGGACGGCGGCGGCGATGAGGTTCGATCAGGGCTGGACGGCCTTGAGGCGGCCGAAAAGTTTGCCGCCCACGGCGTTGGAGGCCGGGATGTTCACCGAGATACTGTCTTCGGGCGGACCGGGAGTGACGTTCACGGTCACACCGTTGGCGAAGGGTGGCGTTCCTTCGACATCCACCGCGGTCCAGGCACCGGCGAGATCGGCGTCGTATTCGACGGTTAGAACGGCCTGGCCGACCGACTCGTCGGCGCGACTGAAGTTGAGGGTGAGTCCGCCGGCAGCGCTGGCGGTGGTGGTGACGAGCGAGGCGGCATCCTGGGCCAGCGGGCCGCCACCCAGAATCCATTCGAGTCCATTGGCGAAGCCGTCGCCATCCGCATCGTCATCAAATCCAGCCGGGGCACCGGGATTGATGTTGGTGATGTTGGTGGTGGCCCAAGTGTCATAGGCGTTGCCGACGGTGGTGGAAGTGAGGGTGACGCGCGAGGAATCGACGTAGCTCAGGGTGAAGGAGTTCGCGCCGACGCTGATCGACGCGCCCTCGGCGTATCCGGTGAAGGTGCCGGTGAGGGTTGCGCCGGTGTAGTCGAGGATGACGAGTTCGGTCCCCGCCGGAATCGTGCCGGAGCCGATCTCGGTGAACGAGACGCTTGCGCCGGTGATATCGACGGCGGCGGTGGAAACGAGTTTGTCCGCCGTGGCGGTGGTGCTATCGATCTCGATGGCGAGGGTGCCGCCCGCGGTGAGGTCGGCTCCGGCGCTGGCGAAGGTGCCGATGCTGGCCCCCGGAGCGATGATGGTGCCGGCTGCGGCGGTGATTTTCGAGGTCGGGGTTCCGTTTCCGGCGAGGGTGCCTTCGTCCAACCAGGTGTCGCCGGTGTAGGTGTTGTTGCCGGTGAGCGTGAGCTTGCCGGTGCCGAGTTTGGTGAGAGCGGATCCGGCAACGACACCGGTGATGTTCGCGCCGAGGGTGGTGTTGAATGCCTTCGTGTCGATGGCACCGAAGAGGCCGCTCACATAGAACTGCACGCCGGTGGTGGTCAACTGCGGGACGCTGGCTCCGAGTTCGAGTGTGCCGCTGCCGCTCAGGGTCACCCGGCCGTAGCCGGTGGTGGGCACGGTCGTTTGCTCGAATCCGGAGGAGGTGGTGAAAGTGCCGGCGATGTTCAACAGGGCCTTGCCGGAATTCGCCGCCGCGCCATTGAGCAGAATCGGATTGGTCCCTGTCGAGACAAAGCTGGCACCGGCCAGCACGTTCATGGTCGCCGAGTAGCCGCCGATGCCATAGACGCTCATGTCTCCCGACTGCGTCCAGCTTGCGCCATTGTTCACATTCAGTACTCCCACCCGACCGATCGAGAGAGTGCCGGAGTTGGCAACCGTGCCGTTCACATTGAGAGTCTGGTTGGCGGTGCCCGCCGCAGTGCTGTTGCTAATCCGGATTTCCTTGCCGGCTGCGGTCGTTAGGGAAGACAGGGTCACCGTGGTAGCATTGGCCGCGGTCGACCCTACGCTGAGACCGCCGGTCAAGCTGGTGGCACCAGTGAAATTCACCGTGCTGTTGTTGTTGATGGTGATTCCATACGAGCCGCCGCTTTCGGTCACATTGCCATTGAGAGTGAGGTTGCCGCCTGAAATGACGGACGAGGCGGTGAGCGAAATGTTGCTGTCGGCGGCGCTCGCGGTGCCGGCTGACGAGAGAGTGCCGCCGTTCAGAACGATACCCCGTGTGATATTGGCGGCGACGGTGCCGTATGCGATTTCAAGGTTTCCGCCGCTATTGACTTTGACCGTGCCCGTGCCGTTGACCGTGGTGGTGGTGGAGAAGCCGAGTGTGCCTTCGTTCACGTCGATGT
>JBIPND010000387.1:0-4130 GCA_044374015.1 Luteolibacter sp.
CATGGTGATTTTGTTGTTGAAGCCGTCGAGGTAGTCGCCGGTCCACGGCAGCGGAGATCCGGAAACGGGATTCGCGCCGGGTTTTTCATCCTCGGGCGACCACCAGCGGCCGTAGTAGTTGTTGACGATGGCCGGCACGACGAAGGCCCAGGGGCCGTCGCCGAAGTCGCGGATGCCGTGCTTGACCAGGGTGGCGAGATGTTGGTCGCCGGCGATGTGGACGGCGCGGGCCTGTTGGATGAGTTCGAGCGCCTGGTTGCGGCCGGTCTGGGGCCAGCCGTTGGAGTCGAGGTCGGCGTGGAGGCGGTTGTCGCGCGAGCCGTGGAGATGGGCGCCGCCGCAGAAGCCGGTCTGCGAGAGCACCGCCTTGATCGCCACGCCGTCGCGCATCTTGGCCCAATCGGCGAGAAATTTTTCCTGACGGGCACCAAGCAGTTGCAGTCCCGGGGTGTCGATCACCTTGGGGTCGTAGTTCGGATCAAGGATGTGATCCGGGCGCGGGCCTTTCATCGGGTGGCGGCCGAATGGACCGGTCTTGAATTTGCGGTCCTCGATGATGGCGAAATCGATCCCGCCCAACAAAAAGCGCGTGTAGTAAACGCCGATGCCTTGCTCGACGGGTGTCGGATCGTAGGGTTCCGGAAGATGCGCGCACTGTTGGCGCTCGACCATTTTCACGTATTCGTGATGGAAGAAATAGCCGCCGTCGTGGCCGGCTTCGGCTTTGGCGATCTTGCCGCCCTCGCCCCAGAGGTTGCCCTGGCCGATGTCGTGGTCGTCGGGAATGGTGACGCAGGGGCGCTCGCGGAAGATGTCGCGGAACGCCAGACCGAACTTGAGCCAGGCGGCGGTGTGTTGTTTGTGGTCGTAGGACTGGTCGCCAGCGAAGAAGACGAGGTCCGGGTCCTGGTGGTTGATGTTGCGGACGTATTCCGGGCGCAGGCAGCGATCCTTGTTCGAGTTGCAGGATAGGGCGGCGACGAGGATCTCTTTCTTGTCCGCCGGATTTTTGCGGATGAGTCCCTCGAAGGAGGCTTTGTCACCGTGTAGGAGCCGGTATTTCACATTTTTGGAGTCATCCCAATCCGCCATGCGGAAGGTGGCGGACCATCCGAGATCATTGACCTTTTGCCGTGCGACTTCGGTCCAGGCACCGTCTTTTTCGACTTCGAGGCGCACTTCGCGGGTTTCCTCCGGAAACAGCGGATAGAGCTGCGCGGTGAGTTTGAGGATGCGGTTGTGCACGGTGTAGATGCCGAAGCACACCACCTGGTCGCGCGGCACCTTGAGATCGATGATTTCACTCGCGGGGCGTTTCCACCAATCGTCGATGCAGAGCGAGTCTTCACCCTTGAGAAACGGTGCCTTCACGGGTGGCTCGCCGTGGGTGGCGGGATCTGCCGCCGCGATGGAGGCCGCTGGCAAAAGCAGCAAGAGGATTCGGAGTATGGATTTCATGGTGATTGGCAATCAGTGGATCACGAGTGCTGCTGGTTGTCCATGCTGCCATGCGGTTTACCGGAGTTCATTGAACTTTTGCGGAGCTTTCCTGAACCTTTGCGTCATTCAAACGAAAGGCATGGTGATACCTCTGCGGGGCGGGAGCTCCGAAAACCCAATCCGTTCGCGGATGAGGAGCATGTGGCCGCGAATCAGGCGTCCGCAGCGGATTCGAGGGCAAGGATTTGCAGCCGTTCGAGGCTGGCGGCTTGCAGCTTGAGCGGGCCGCCTTTGGTTTCCCAGTTGGCGATGCTTTGGGCGCTGACGCCGAGCTTGGCGGCGAAGGCCGGACGGGCGAGCCCGAGGCGGGCGCGAAGTTTGCGGATGGAGGCGGAGCTGGCTTTGAACGGGCGGGCTTTTTTGACAGCCGCTTTTTTGGCTTTGGCCGCGGGTTTTCGATCCGCCTTGGAAACGGCGGGCGCGGGATCGGTTTCGAGGTCGATGCCGAAGACGTCGCCGAGAGCGGCGGAGTCGAGGGCGCGGCGGCGGCCGCCGGGCTTGGCCGGACTGCCGAGGGCGATGGCCGGATCGACGGCGGAGATCAGGTCGTTGTGATCGACGCCGCGGAGTTTGAACAGCAGTTCGGGCCGGCTGTCGAGGCGGGCACCGACCCCGTAAAGCACGGCGGCGAGATGCTTGCAGAGGCCGGCGTAATCCGGGCAGGAGCAGCTGAGTTGGATTTCCTTGGGTTTGGGAAACAGGCCGTCGGTCTGGTGGGTGACAACTGCCATGATCTCGTCGGAGACTTTGCCCTGGAGCAGTTCGATGAGGGAGCCGATTTTTCCTTGGGAGCGGGCTTGGAGGGTTTTCCAGGTGGCGGCGGGCAGCTCGCCGATGGTGATGGTTTGTTCGTAAAGCGACGAGCCTTGGACGAGGGCGTCGATGCGGCCGGGCGTGATGGCGAGGTGGAGGACCGAGCCATTGCGGACGTAGGTGCGGCCGCGGGGGAGGCGGTTGGCGTAGTCGCTGAAGGACTCGAGATGCTTGCACCAGGCGCTGCCCCAGAAACTGGTGGCGATCTTGAGGCGGTGGGTGAGTGCGCCGAGGGGATCGATGACGCGGCCTTTTTTCTCAAGTTTCTTGAGCTCCTTCTGTGCGTTGAGCCTGCGCTGGGCGACGGATACGTAGGGCGGATAGGGATCGTAATAGCGGCTCATGAGTGGCGGGGCTCTTGGTGGAGCTTGGTTTCCGCGGGCGGGGGTGTCGATTTTTTCTTCGAGCAAGAGGGAAATTGTGGCGAGACGCCGCAGCTACAGGCTGAGGCGGACGAAGTCGAGCAGCTCGGCGTTGTTCATCTCGGTGAGGGATTTTTCGGCGCCGCCCGTGAGGATGGCGTCGGCGGTGTCCTGTTTTTCGGTGATGAGGGCGTCGATCTTTTCCTCGAGGGTGCCGGAGGTGATGAATTTGTGGACGAGCACGTTGCGTTTCTGGCCGATGCGGAAGGCGCGGTCGGTGGCTTGGTTTTCGACGGCGGGATTCCACCAGCGGTCGAAGTGGATGACGTGGGACGCGGCGGTTAGAGTGAGGCCGGTGCCGCCGGCTTTCAGCGAGAGCACGAAAAACGGCGGGCCGTCGTCGCGCTGGAATTTCTGCACCATGTGCTGGCGATCCTTGACCGGGGTGCCGCCGTGGAGGACCAGGCCGCGGCGGCCGAAGACGGTGGCGAGGCAGGATTCGAGCGGATCGGTGAGCTCGCGGAACTGGGTGAAAATGAGGGCTTTTTCGCCGCGCGAGGCGATTTCCTCACAGAGTTCGGTGAGGCGGGTGAATTTGGCGCTGCTGGAGGGATCGTAGTTGCCGGATTTGGTGAGTTGGTCGGGGTGGTTGCAGATTTGTTTGAAGCGCATCAGGTAGGCGAGCACCAGGCCGCGACGCTGGATGCCTTCGGAGGCTTCGAGGTCTTTGCCGAGGGTGTCGGCGCTTTGTTGATAGAGCTTCGCCTGGGCGGGGGTGAGGCCGCAGAAGACTTTCATTTCGGTTTTTTCTGGGAGGTCGGAGATGATGGATTTGTCGGTCTTGAGGCGGCGCAGGATGTAGGGCGAGACGAGGCGGCGCAGCGGGGCGAAGTGGGCGGAGTTGTCGCGGGTGATTTGTTTGACGAAGGTGGCGAACTGGGCGGAGCTGCCTAACAACCCAGGGTTGATGAAATCGAAGAGCGACCAGAGATCGCCGAGGTGGTTCTCGACCGGCGTGCCGGTGAGGGCGATGCGGGTGGCGCCCTGGAGTTGGCGCACGGCTTTGCTTTGGGCGGAGGCGTGGTTTTTGATGGCCTGGGCCTCATCGAGGATGACCCATCCCCAGCGGGTGGCGGCGGGCCAGTCGAGGCGGGCGACCATGCCGTAGGTGGTGATGACGAGGTCGGCGGCGGCGAGGGTGGCGGTGCCGGGTTTTTCGATATCGCCGGCGGAGCGGTGGGCGATGTGCAGGCGCAGGGTGGGCGCGAACTGGGCGGCTTCGCGCTGCCAGTTGCCGATGAGCGAGGCGGGGACAACTAACAGGCTTGGCGGGCTGCCGGGCATTTCCTGTTGTTTGCGCAGCAGGGCGGCGAGGACCTGGATGGTTTTGCCGAGGCCCATGTCGTCGGCGAGGCAGGCACCGAGGCCGGCGCGGGCACAGAACCAGAGCCAGTC
>JBIPND010000388.1:0-4126 GCA_044374015.1 Luteolibacter sp.
ACCATGATCCACGACACGCTCTCCGCTGCGGAAGCTGTCACCCAACCGTGGCTGCTCATCCATGGCACGGCCGACGACCTCGTGCCGATCCAAGACAGCCACGACGTCTATCAAGTGGCGACCGCCGAAAAATCCTTCCTGGAAATCCCCGGTGCCGGGCATTCGTTCGATGAGTCCAGTTACCCGCAACTTGTCGATGCGGTGAACGGTTGGCTGGTCACCCACTTCGGTCCCAGCGTGAGCGCCTGAAGCAGCTATCAGATCTCACCAAACCACTCGCCACAGGGCTCCGAAATCCCGCCGTGAAATGCAACCGCAACGCGACGACGTGCCCTTCCCATCAGACCTGTTCCGGAAACGCCTTCTGGCGCTCCTCCCGGAACTGGGAGGGCGGGATGCCTTCGACGCGGGCGAAGACCTTGTAAAAATGGTCGGCGCTGCGGAATCCGGCATCCATTGCCACATCCTTCATCGAGGCGTCGGTCTCGACCATCCGGCGTTTGGCGCGCTGGATGCTCAAGCGGGTGATTTCGCTGGCGATGCTGCGGCCCACCGAATCGCGGAACCGGCGTTCGAGCGTGCGGCGGGTGGCGGCCACGGCGGCGGCCACATGGTCCACCTGGATCCGGCGGTGGCTGTTTTCTGAAATGAAGCGCAACGCCCGCGCCACCAGCGGGTCGTTCGCCGCCAGCACATCGGTGGACTGGCGGGGGATGAGTTCCGCCGGTGGCACCAGTTCCGGCTCCTCCGGCGGCGGGCCGCCGGCCATCAGGCGGTCGAGCATCGCCGCCGCGCGGTAGCCGACCTGGCCGAATCCCAGATCGATGGAGGTCAGGCTGGGGGCCGGCGCATTGCAGATTTCCGATTCATTATGAGTGCCGATAATCGCCACATCCTGAGAGACATGCAGTCCTTTGGCGCGGCAGATATCGATCAAGTGGCGGCAGAAAAGGTCTTGGCAGACGAACAACCCGATCGGGGTTCCCCAAGTGTCGATCCAGCTTTCAAGATCGCTGACGAAAGTTTCCCAACCTTGGGCCTGGCCGATCGCGGCGGTGCGTGCGAACCGGTGCACGGTGCAGGAAAATCCCGCCTCGCGGATCACCCGGCGGAAGCCGCGCAACTGAAGGGTGGAATCGAGGTCACGTTGGAAACCCAGGTAGCCGAATTGCCGGAAGCCACGGCGCAACAGGTGGCCGGCCGCCAACACCCCGGACTCCTCGAAGTCCGGAAACACGCTCGGCAGATTTTGCAGCGGAGAGTTCAGCCAGACGTTGACCAAGGGCACACCCGCCTGGGCGGCCGCCTCCGCGATCGGCTTGGTGGCGCGGGCGATCACCCCGTCATAGGCCATCGGGTTCGCGTTCTGCTTGAGTGTCCGGTCCACCGCCGGGTTGATGGTGCAGTGCCAACCCGCTTCGTCGGCATATTTCTGGCAGCCCGCGTAGACCTCGAGGTGGCGCTTGTATCCCCAGTCGAGCTCCAGTGAAATCGCCACCCGCCGTGGTTTGCCTTTGATCGTTTTTTTCATCAGAAAATGTCGTATTCCGGATCCCCGAAATACGCACCCGTGGTGGATAAGCGATCGCCCACTTTGCGGCAAGCGCTGGTGTCGGCAAAGATGCCCCTCACTTCAGCTCTTGGATCCGCACCTTGCGGTAGCAGATGCGCTTGCCCTCGTCCTGGAAGCTGATGTGGCCGCTGGCCGGCCGGTCTTTCATCGCGCCCTGGCTCAGATCCAGATCGATGATCGGCTCGCCGTTGAGCACGACGTGCAGCTTGTTGCCCTTGAGGGTGATCGTGTAGCGGTTCCACTCGCCGGCGGGTTTGACCATGTTTTTCGAGGGCCCCTGGGTTTTGATCACTCCGCCGCAATCGTGGTGCCCGACGTTTTCCTTGCCGTGGGTGTCGAGGATTTGCAGTTCAAAGCCGCTTGCCACGTGGTCCTTGAGGTCGCCGACCCGCATGAAAACGCCGGAGTTGCCGTCCTTGTCGAACTTGAATTCCAGATCGAGGATGAAGTCGCCATACTTGCGCTCGGTGGTGAGGTAGTCGCCATAGCGTTTCCACCCGGATTCGCCCGGGCGCGGCTTGAGGGTGATGACGTTGTCGTCCTCGACCACCCAGTTGCCCGTCGTCTGCCAGCCGCTCAAATCCTTGCCGTTGAACATTTCGACAAATCCCTCTTGATCTTCCGCGGCGGCGGCAAAGCCGGCGCTGGCGATCAGGGCGAGGGTTAGAAGGCCGCGGCGCAGCGCGGTGGTTTTGCGGGGAAGGCGATGGGCGGTCATGAATGGAATGTGTCTCACCGGCATACCAATCGCGGTTGCGCGATTTTTCAAACGAGTCGCCGATTCTCCGATCGCAGATCTCGCGGGCCGCATCCACGCGACCTTTTGTCGCAATGGTGGCGAGTTAAATGGTTGGCATTCGTGCCGCGAAATCCTTCCATCGAATTGAAAGCGAAAGCCACTCCCATGATTGTCAGCATATTCAACGACGTGATCGGTCCCGTGATGCGCGGGCCTTCGAGTTCCCATTGCGCCGCCGCGCTGCGCATCGGCCGGCTGGCGCTCGATCTGATGGACGGGAAATTCAACCAGGTGCTGGTCGAGTTCGACCGCAACGGCTCGCTTCCCACGACCCACGATACCCAGGGCTCGGACATGGGGCTGTTCGGCGGCTTGATGGGCTGGGATGCGGCCGATCCGCGGCTGCCCGGTTCGCCCCAGGCGTTGCGTGATTCCGGGGTGAGCATCGCCATCGAGACGGTGGATGCCGGGGATCCGCATCCTAACACCTATCGGCTGACGCTTCACGGCGCGCAGGAGACCCACACGCTGAATGCCATCTCCACCGGCGGCGGGATGATGGAAGTCATCGAGCTGGATGGCTTCGGGGTTTCGATGTTCGGCGATTGTTTCGAGACTCTGTTATGGGTTGGGGAAAACGCGGGCCAGGTGGTGGCCGCGTTGGAAGCAGCCGTCGCGGATGGGGAGGTTTTCCTCCACCAAGCCGGCGACCGGCGGATGATCGAGGTCAAGGCCTCGCAGTTTGTCAGCGATGAAATCATCGCCGGTCTGCCAGGCGTGCAATGCGTCAAGCGGCTTGCTCCGGTGCTGCCGGTGATGTCCCGCAAGGACACCCGGGTGCCGTTCGGAAGCTGTGAGGAAATGTTAGCGAGCGACGCCGGACGCGGCACGCCGCTGTGGCAGCTTGCCGTGCAATACGAAATGGCGCGCGGCGGCCTGAGCGAGGCGGAGGTCATCGCCAAGATGGTGGAGATCGTGCGCATCGTGCGGACTTCGATCGCCGCAGGCATCGCGGGCACGCATTACGAAGACCGCGTGCTGGGCCACCAGTGCGGGCGGTTTGATGAAATGATGCGCAGCGGGAGTTTGTTAGACGGCGGCGCGCTCAACCGGATCATTCTGTATGTCACCTCGTTGATGGAGGTGAAAAGTTCGATGGGTGTGATCGTCGCCGCGCCCACCGCCGGTGCCTGCGCGGCGTTGCCGGGCGCGGTGGTCGCGATGGCGGAGAGCATGAATCTCGACGAAGAAGCGATGGCCAAAGCCCTGCTCGCCAGCGGTTTGATCGGTGTTTTCATCGCCACCCGCTGGACTTTCGCCGCGGAAGTGGGCGGCTGCCAGGCCGAGGGTGGCTCCGCCGCCAGCATGGCCGGGGCCGCCTTGGTCACCCTCGCCGGCGGCACGCTCGCCCAGTCGGTCGCCGCCGCCTCGATGGCCATGCAAAGCATGATCGGCCTGATCTGCGACCCGATCGCCAACCGCGTGGAAGCACCCTGCCTCGGCAAAAACGTGATGGCCGCCGCCAACGCCTTGTCCTGCGCCAACATGGCGCTGGCCGGTTACGACCAGGTCATCCCGCTCGACGAGGTGATCGAAACCGCCAAACAAGTCGCCAAACAGATGCCGCGGGAAGTCCGCTGCACCAATCTCGGCGGCCTTTCGATCACGCCCACCGCGATCGCGCTGGAGGCGAAACTCGCCGCCAAACGCGCCAGCTCCTGTGGCAGCGGCTGCGGTTGCGGCTGATGGGAGAATCGGCGCGGCAGCCTAAACCGCCGGACTGCAGGCGCGGAACCAACCGGTGATGCTGCTGC
>JBIPND010000390.1:0-4113 GCA_044374015.1 Luteolibacter sp.
AAAAAAGGGGTTGCATCCGATGGGCCCGCCATCCTAGCTTCGCGCGCCCCAGACAGGATAACCTAGCGCGGTTAGCTCAGTGGTAGAGCACCTCCCTGACACGGAGGGGGTCACTGGTTCGAACCCAGTATCGCGCACCATCCTGTTTCAACCGCGGGGTCTTCGGCGGTCGATGCCACGACGGCAGCCACCTCATCGAGTTGGAGTTTGAATTCGGGAAACTCCTCAAGTGCGGGCGCGCCGGTCCACGCTTCGGCAACGGTGCCGCCCAAGGAAGAGTGGATCGAGGGAGCACGCCCATTTGCCATCGGGCCCGGCGCTGGTTTTTTGAGTCTGGCCAGCGAACCTAACCGTCACCTTGGTGCCGGGCTCCGCCCAACCCCAAATGGTTGCCGGGCGGTCACGTTGGAGCACGGCATGATCGCTGAACCACGGGTGCCGCAGTGGCCGGGCCTCGGATGCGCCGGTTGATGTTGCGCTGGCCATGAGCATGGCAATCAGCAACATGGGGCGGAGGAAACCGGTCATCAACCCGAGGTAACGGTAGTGTCAATCTTTGTCTGTAAAAGGCTACGAAGCCCGAGTCTGCATGACCGGCGGCGCGCCCACCCCATCCGGGGTTGGGGTGTCCGCCCAGAACTGGTTGCTGGAGGTGCGAACCAAAAAACAACAGCCACGGCCCGATCCTCGCAGACGAGCTCCTCGTGGTGGATATTTTCCCGCGGCGCATCGCGGACGGCTACTGGGGTGACATGACCCGCACCTATCTGAAGGGCAAGGCCAGCGACGCACAACGGCGCTTGGTGCGCACGGTGAAAAAGGCCCACCAACTGGGCATCAGCATGATCAAGCCGGGAGTGACTGGCGGCAAAGTGCATGACGCCGTGCAGACATTTTTCGATAACGAGGGATACGAGACCGTCCGCAACAGCAAGACTCCCAAGGGATTCTTCCACGCACTGGGTCATGGCGTCGGCCTGGAAATCCACGAGGAGCCGATCCTGCGTTCCAAAGCGCCCTGCAAGCTCCGCAAGGGCATGGTGGTCACCGTCGAACCCGGGCTCTACTACGAAGGACTCGGTGGCTGCCGCATCGAGGACACGGTTCACCTCGTGGCGGGTGGCTGCGAGCTAATTTCCCGCGCGCCCTACAAATGGGAGTTCGCCTGATCCAGACACGCCCTGACGAAACCAACCTCATCTCAGCTCATAATCCGCGATGGCGACCGGTGACAACTCGGTGCTGCCCGGCCTGCGCCGGATCGCGTTGGAGTCGGCCAAAGGCCAGAGCGCCGTCGGTTCGTGGGAGCACCGGTTTGCCATGCCCGATGGCCGGCTTTTCGGCTACGGCAAGTGCGGCATGGCGGCGGTGCTCTTCGACCAACTTGGCGAGAAAGACGGAGCAAGATTTTTCGCCAAAATGAGTGCCGCTTCCCACGGCAACGAGCGCAACCCGGGACACACCGGCAACTTTTTCAACATCGCCTGGGCGATGCCCGGAGTGTCGCGATGCGGACCCCACGCGACTGGTGCCTGGATGGAGGAGTTCGGCAGTTGGTATGAGTGGCGAAATGTTCGATGGCCAGATTCAAATGGCGGGGCTCGAGCTGTTCAGCCTCCACCACCTCAGCGAGGGGATCGAGCTGACCGCCGATTACCTGCGACTGCAAAAACCTCATGGCAGCAACGGTCGCATCGCCCCGATGCTGGAGATGCTCAAGCGCTACGGCGCCCACGCGCAGCGGGCGATTCCCCGGCTGGAGAAGGTGATCCATTATTTCGAAAACGAAGAGGAGGACTTCCCAAAGAATTTGAGCCTGCAGAAAGCCGAAATGGTGCGCGAAGCGATCCACGAGATCCGCAAGCTGACCGACAAGCCGGAACTGCGGAAACTCGGCTTTTAGCGCCGGTGAAGCACCTGTCTGTGGCCAGAGCTGCCTATCACTACAACTTTCGGAATGCCTCGTTGGAACGGCTTCTGTAAATCCAGCAGACCTGCGATGCTTTGGCGGAATTCGGGGGCCAAGGCGTGTTCGGCATCAGTGCGTAACTGCCAGGATAAGGCCTCGAACATGACTCTGCCAAATTTACGAATGTTGATGACCCTGTGCTGACGTCCGTCGGCGCCGGTCCACCGCATGATCAGACTCCGCTTGAACTCGGGAGTCAGACCGAGGTTCTCCAGCTTTTGAACCAGGCTTTTAACAAATCCGGGCGCCGCGGGGATTTTGCTTATTCCACCACCGGAGTCAGCCGGGAAAACAAGCCCGTCCAAGCCCGGTGCTGACTGACGCCACGAAGACAGCCCCGTCCCCAAAAGGCGGAAAATTCGGGGCGCGAGCAACGCGTATGGACCGGCGGGATAATGATCATCCCAAAGGATGAATTTTTGATTCCAGCCGCTTTGCGGGCTTTGTAGCTTTGTGGCTTCTCAGGCTCACCCGAGGCATCGTAAGCTGGATCGGCCGTACCCAGCCAAATCAACCCATGAAATTTCCCTTCCGCCTTTGCGCGCTGCTGCCCCTCATCGCCGGCGCCCAAGCCGCCAAGCCGCCAAGCCACCTAACATCCTTTTCATCCTCGCCGACAATCTCGGCTACAGCGATGTGAACGCGTTTGCGCAAAAGGCCACCGGCGAGAGCAGCGACAAGATGTTTTACGAAACTCCCAACCTCGACCGCCTCGCCGCAGGCGGCCTCGCGTTCTCGCAGGCCTACGGCTATCAGCTCTGCTCGCCCACCCGCGCGTCGCTGCTCACCGGGAAAAACGCGCCTTCCCTCGGCTTCACCACCGCCACCCCGCAAACGGCCCGTTCGTTCTACGCGCTCGACCAGGAAGCACCCGCCGGTTATCTCGCGCTCGACGCCCGCTACTGGGGCGATCCCATCAAGACTCCGCAAGCCCTGCTCAATGGCACCACCCTGTTAGCCCTGCCCTCCGGCCGCAAGTCCGATCAAGGCCGCGACGAGCTCACCTTCGCCGAAGCCCTCACCGGCTACCGCTCCGCCTTCATCGGCAAATGGCACGTCGGCGGCGTTTCCTACCTCACCAAAAAGGGCGACACTCCCACCACCAGCAACGCCCCCTTCAAAGGCGGCAAAGCGATGATGTTCGAGGGCGGCATCCGGGTCCCGCTGATTTTCCGCTGGCCTGCGGTCATTCCCGCTGGAAACTGGTCGGATGTTCCGGTGGCCGTCAGCGACCTGTTCCCCACCCTCGTCCAGGCCGGTGGCATCGATCCCGAGACGCTGCGTGCGAAGCACAAGATTGACGGCCACAGCCTGGTTTCGCTATTCAAGGATCCAGCTAACAAAAACAAGGGCTACCTCCGCGACACCTATCATGATCTCCAGTTTCAAATCGCTCGCCGTCGCGCTGGCCGCCGCCACCTCGCTCTCCGCCGCGCAGCCGAATCTCATCATCATCCTCGCCGATGACATGGGCTACAGCGACCCCGGCTGCTTGGGCGGGGAAATCGCCACTCCCGCCCTCGACAAGCTGGCGAAGGAAGGCGTCCGGCTCACCCAGTTCCGGAATGCCGGGATGTGCGTGGTGTCGCGCGCCTCGATGCTCACCGGCCAGTGGTGGCCGCGCGGCTTGCGGAACTTCAAAGCCACCCCCCTTCTATCAGAAAGACTCGAGGCCGCCGGCTACCGCAGCGCCCTCATTGGCAAGTGGCATCTCCCCGGCCAACCACTCGACCGCGGATTCAACCACTTCTTCGGATTTATCAACGGTTTCGCCGATCATTTCGAAGGCTCGAAAAGCTACCGCCTCGACCGCAAGCCGTTCACCGCTTTCGGTCCGGACTTTTACAGCAGCGACCAGTTCACCGACCGCGCCATCCGCTTCATCGCCGACGACAAGGGCAAGCCGGAAAAACCCTTCTTCCTCTACCTCAGCTATCAGGCACCGCACAACCCGCTCCAAGCTCCCAAGGCGGACATCCTGAAATACCGCGGCAAGTATCTTGGCGGCTGGCAAGCAATCCGTGAGGCGCGCTTCCGCCGGCAGAAGGAAATGGGCATCGTCCCTGCGGACGCAGTGCTCCCAGCCTATCCGGAAAACCTGCCGGATTGGAAATCGCTCGCACCGGAACAACGCGACCTCGAAG
>JBIPND010000391.1:0-4111 GCA_044374015.1 Luteolibacter sp.
GCCGCCGGAATGCTGTCCGGAGTTCACGGTTTACCGTGCTCTTGAAGAGGCACGCTAAAGCGTGAACTCCGGACAGCCAAACGAAGCTCCCAGGTCTCGATTTTCACAGACCCGCCGGGAAGGTCTCCGGCGCTTCGTCCTTGCTCCACTCCGTCGTACGCTCAAGCGGTTCGACCGCCCGCGTTTGATCGTAGTGCAGCACCGCATCGAATTGATCCGGCAAACAGGCCTCGAAATAGTGGCTGGCCAGCTCGCTTTCCGGCCGGTAAATCACGCCGATCGCCCGCTCCAGACGGCGCTCGCGCAGGGCGGTGATGGCGGCATTGTCTTCGGTCATGTCGAGCCAGAAATTCGGGATTCCCACTTGGTGGAAGAGCCGCTCATAGCTGCCGGGTAGCCCGGGCTGCACTTGCTTGCGCTCGGCGGGGAGATGCCATCCGGAGGCGGCGGTGACGGTGCCGGTGTAAGTCGTGAAGCCGATCAATTTCGATTGATAGGGAAACGCCTGACGCACCAATTGGCCGATATTCCACTCGCCGCGGCGCGACATTTGGGTGGCGCGCGCATCGCCAAGGTGGGAGTTGTGCGCCCACACCACCACTTTGGCCGATCCGGTGCGGGACTGCATGTGGGCCATCAGCTCCACCAGCGTTTCCATCATGTGCTTGTCCCGCAAGTTCCACGACGAGACGTCGGAACGAAACATCTGCCGGTAGTATTCCTCCGCATTTTTCACCAGCCGGGCATTCTGCTCGGCAAAGAAGAACTCATCCGTGGCCGCAGCTCCGTCGCGCGCCAGATATTCGGCCTCCTTGGCCCGCAGATCGATGAGTTGCTGCATCACTTCCGCGCGACAGCTGTCACTGATCCCGCTGCCTGCCATCAGGCCGTAATTTTGCGGGTCTCGGCCGTAGCGGTCGATGCAGCCGTAGAGGATTCTCGCCTTGGCCGCCTCCGCCGGATCCGTGGTTTCGAGGTAGTTGATGACCTCGTCGATCGACTTGTGCAGGCTGTACAAATCCAAGCCGTAAAAGCCGGCCTGATGATCCGCCGCATGCACATGCTCGTTGTGGTTGCGCAGCCAACCGACGAAATCGACCACGTCGGCATTCCGCCACATCCACGCCGGAAAGCGTTCGAAGCCCCCCAGCGCATCCGCGCTGTCGGGGTCTGCGGACGCGCCGCGCACAAACCGGTTCACCCGGTAGGCGTCCGGCCAATCCGCCTCCACCGCCACCGCGGTGAACCCCGCTTCCTCGATCAGGCACTTGGTGATCCGCGCCCGCACTTGATAGAATTCATGGGTCCCGTGCGACGCTTCGCCGATCAACACCACCGAGGCATCGCCGATCATTTTGAGCAACCCGTCAAAATCGGCGGCGGTCCCGGTCAATGGCTTGGCATGCTGCCGGAGGCGCTGCAATACGACTTTATCCGGGACAAACAACGGCACCTTGCCACGGCCGCTGTCCGGTGGTGGATTGTCGTTCGCCAGCAAGGCTTGAACCTCCTCGTCGGTGGTTTGGGAAAAATCCTCATACCACTGGCCGACGGCGACAAAAGGGCCCGGCTCCAGCACCACCACCACTTCATCGGCCTCCTCGCGCAGGCGCCTGACCGAGTCCCGCGGCGCCACCGGAACGGCGACGATGATCCGCTCCGGTTCCTGCTCGCGCACCAACTGGATGGCGGCGGACATCGTCGAGCCGGTGGCAATCCCATCGTCCACCAGAATCACGGTGCGGCCCGTCACCGAGGGTGCCTTGCGCCCGCCGCGGTATTGGGCTTCGCGGCGGGCGAGTTCGCGGATTTCATGTTGGATCACCGTTTCCACGTCCTCACGGTTGATGTTGAGCCGCGAGATCAATTCCTGATCCAAGACCTGGACGCCGCCGCTGGCGATGGCCCCCATTGCCACTTCTTCGTGCCCGGGGATGCCGAGCTTGCGCACGACTAACAAATCAAACGGCTTGGCCAGAAATTTGGCGATTTCCGCCGCCACCGGCACCCCGCCACGGGGCAGCGCCAGAATGACGACGTCTTCCTCATCTTCAAGAAACGCCCACAGGGTCGCCGCCAATTGGCAGCCGGCATCCTGGCGGTTCTGAAACATGCTGGTCGAGGGAGAGCTCAAAGTTTTCATGGTCGTGATGGGTTGGATTTTCTCAGATAGAGCTTGAACCAAGAGGCAGCGAGTTCGGCGACCTTTTCCAAGGTGTCGCGTTCTTCGAAGAGGTGGGAGGCCCCGTCGATCAGCGACAAGTGTTTGATGCCCGGCAGCTGCGCGAGGGTTTTTTCGTTCCACTGGATCACCGGCTGGTCGAGCTCGCCGACGATCAGCAACGTCGGCGCGTCCACCCGCTTGACCATCTCACCGGCGAGATCGGTGCGGCCGCCGCGGGAGACCACCGCTTGAATTTGGGGCATCGCCGCCGCTGCGGCCAGCGCCGCCGCCGCTCCGGTGCTCGCGCCGAAATAACCGATCGCCAGGTTCCCGAGGTCCTCTTCCTGCTGCGCCCAGCCAGTCGCGCCGACCAGCCGTTCGGTTAGCAGCGGGATGTTGAAACGCAGGGTGCCGGTCAACGCTTCGGAAGCGGCCTCCTTGGGTGTTAGCAGGTCGAACAGCAGGGTTGCAAGTCCCTTGCGGTGCATTTCCCGGGCCACCAGGCGGTTTCTCGGGCTCAACCGGCTGCTGCCGCTGCCGTGGGCGAAGATGACCAAACCCTCGGCTCCCGCCGGAATCGTGACATCTCCTAACAGGGTGACTCCCGCGCAGGGGATCTGGACCTCGTATTCTCGCAGAATGGAAAGTGTGGTGCTCATGACAGATCGAAGTGGTTGCCAACCGCCGAACTCCGGTTTTCCGGTGGGGTTTGGGTCGATTCTTTCTATCAACACCGCCGCCACCCAGCAATAGGTGGAATCGCCTGTCGCGGGTCCTACCCGGGACCTACTCCGCGTAATTATTTCCGCTAAACTCCCAGTAGAGGGAAATGCGGCGCGGTTGTCCGTAGCGTTTCATGCCGGCAGTGCGCGCGTTGCCGGATTTCATGCAACCGCCGGGTGCGCCGGAGCGTGAGATGGATTATTGCAATTTCCCGGTTCCCGCCGATGATTCGCGCGATGTCAGCAGAGGCCACACCCGGGATTTCCGAAAATTATGACGTGATCGTGATCGGCGGCGCGCTCTCAGGCGGCGCGGCGGCCACTTTGCTGCTGCGCAAGAATCCCGGCATCCGGATTCTGATCGTCGAAAAATCCGCAACCCTCGGCCGCCGCGTCGGCGAGGCGACGGTGGAGGTCAGCGCGTATTTCCTCGGCCACGTGCTCGGCCTAACACAATACCTCAACGAGCATCACATTTCCAAACAAGGGCTGCGGTTCTGGTTCGCCAATGACAAGGTCCGCGCGCTCGATCAAGCGGCGGAAGTCGGGCCGCGGTATCTCGCGCGGCTGCCGTCCTATCAGATCGACCGCGCCGCGATCGACGAGGAGGTGCTGCGCCGGGCGGAGGAAGCGGGTGCCACGCTGTTGCGGCCGGCGATTGTTTCCAACGTGCAACTGACGCCCGGCGGCCAACAGACGATGGAGGTGAAACAGGGCGAGCGGCGTTATCACTTGAGCGCGCGGTGGATCGTCGACGCGTCCGGGATCAACGCGCTGCTCGCGCGCAAAAACGGCTGGTGGCGCCCTAACACCGAGCATCCGACCGCCGCCGCCTGGTCGAGGTGGCGCGGCGTGAAAGACTGGGACGGCCGCGAGCTGGCGGAAAAATTTCCCAAGTGGGCGGCGGCGGTTTACGGCACGCGCGGCACGGCGACCAATCACATCGTCGGCGATGGCTGGTGGGCGTGGTTCATCCCGCTCAAAGGCGGCGACGTGAGCGTGGGCGTGGTTTACGATCAACGGCTGGTCGATTTCCCGCAGGACGGCGGCAAACTCGGCGAGCGGCTCAAGGGCTTCCTGCTGAAACATCCGGTGGCCCGAGAGATGTTAGAGGATGCCGAATTCGTCGAGGAGGACGTCCATCGGCGCAAGAACCTCGCCTATTTCAGCACCACCTTCGCCGGTGACGGCTTTGTGCTCGTCGGGGATGCGGCCGCGTTCATGG
>JBIPND010000702.1:0-2635 GCA_044374015.1 Luteolibacter sp.
TGGAACGTAGGGATCGGCGTCGTCGGGATCGTGCAGGGGGTGCCCGCTCGGCAGGTTGGCCTGGTAGCCGTCGCCATCCTCGTCCACCGCCGTCATCCCCGCTGGCACACTGTGGGAGGCGAGCCGAAACCCGTAGTCATTGGACGAAACTGTCATCGACCGGTCGTCGCGCCGACGTGCCGAACGACAGTTGCGGGCATTGCTAACCAAGCCACCGCCCTTCCAGTTGAAGAATGCGCCCGTAGTGCCGCCCAAGGGATCCACCGAGGGGGCGGGCCCGTAGTTTGAGTCATAGCGGTCCACGCAGATCTCCCAGACGTTGCCGTGCATGTCATAGAGTCCCCATGCATTCGGCTGATAGGAACCGACCCATGCGGTCCCCTTGGAGACGTTGTCGGCAGAGGTGCTGCCACTTCCGCCATTATCAAGGTAGCGGCCCAAGGAGTTCATGGCGGCGGCGGCGAACGTGCTGTCCATGCCCTGGCCGTTGTTGAAGGCGGAGGTCGTTCCCGCCCGGCAGGCGTATTCCCACATCGCTTCGGTGGGCAGGTCGATTCCGTCCAGCCCGGTGCGCGCCCGCAGGCGACCGACAAAGGAATTGGCATTGACGTTGCGGTTCTGCGGCCAACTGACGTTGGGATCGTCACTTCCACCCTCGCGGATCGCTACGTAGCTGACCTTTTCCACCGGTCGTTTGTCATAGTAGGCGTTGTTGTTGAAAAATGCAGGTCGGTTGCCCATGACCAACTCCCACTGCCGCTGGGTCACCTCGAACACTCCCATCAGGAATTCCTTCGTTAGGGTCACCTGGTGACGGCCCTCGTTGTCGTAGCGCCCCGGCTCGTCGGTCGGGCTGCCCATGAAGAAGGTGCCTGCCGGAATGCGCCGTAGCACCAGCTTCGAAGTTTTGAACTCGTCCGTCCATCCACCCGCAGGTGGGGCGTCGAGATAGCTCACAGGATAAGCGGCGGTATTGGCCCCCGCTGAAAGGTCGATCACAAGGTAATCGGCGGCCGAGGCCGCCGGGACGAAAAGAGAACACACGCCGAGCAGCGTGCAACGAAGCACACGTAAGATAAACATCGACATTTGGTGAAGTGGTGGGTTGCTAGAAATTTGTTTTTGGCTCCTGAAACATACGTCGGGCTAGATCGGCAGGCGGGAAAAGAGGGTTGCGGGATGTAGCCTCACCGGCCAGGGGTCTGAGGCAGATCGGCAATGAAATATCGATAATCGCCGGGCGCCTGCATCATCTGATAAGTGTGCGACTGCCATTTGCAGGGCTTGCGATGATCGAGCGGCCGGGTGTTGAGATAGACACGGATCGAGCCGTCGCGCATCTGGACGGGTATGTCCTCGCGGTGATCGCCGATGATGTCCACATTGAACCAGAAGTGATGGAGCTTGTCGTCGGTCCACGGGATGATGTCGCCCCCGGTTGCGTCCGAGAGATCGGCTTCGTAAAGCAAGGCCCCGTCGCGGCCAATGACCTTGGTGAAGTTGAGCGCGAGTTGTTTCGTTCCGTCACCGACCCAGTCCATGCTCCACATCCTATCGCCGCCGATCGGTAGTTCCCGCAGCGGACTCGGCAGGTCGCCGCCGTGCGAAGCGACCGCGAAAGATCCCGCCGGGCGGTGGCCGCCCCAGGTGCCGACGATGTCGAGGCCGGGACTCCCGCGCAGCGAGAAAGCCACGTTGAGTTGCAAGTGGCGGCCAGGTGCGCGGCGAGCCCACAACATTTTTCCGGTCTTCGCGTCGTAGAGCGCGTGGCGGTTTCCCATCCGATTGTCCGGGTTCCAGCCTTGTTCCTCGTGCATCATGATTTCGAGTCCCGGGTTATCGGGGTCGATGTCGTCGATGACCTGTCCGTCGATGTGGGTGTTTGGTTCAAAAAACGCGTTGGCTGTCCACATGACCGAACCGTCGTGTTTGAGGATGGTTGCGCCGTTGTTGATTTCATCCAGCCCGTCGCCGTCGAGATCCATCACGAGAATGGTATGGGACGAACATTGGTTGCCTGCGAAACTGGGGTCGCGTGTATCGGTTTTCCACCGCAGGTCGAATCCCTTTCCATTCCAATCATAGGCCCACATGGTCCATTGTTGATAGGTTCCGGATTGTAGGAGGAAACTGTATTTTCCACCACCTAGATTGGCGAAGAAGGGAAAGTGGCGGTTGTTGTTTTCATCTATACCGACGGGGATGGGAGACTCGAGGAATGCGACTTGCTCGGCATGGTTGCCGCGGTCCTTGAGCACCGCATAACCATATCTTCCATCGCGTTTGACCAAGGTGATGATCTCGGCCTTGAAGTCGCCGTCGATGTCCCATGCGACCGGTTTGAAAGTCCACTCGTAGTCCCAATCCATGCGCTTGTCACCGGAGGCGAAGGGTTCGGTCTGGGTGCCCATGCCGGTGTCGTATTCCCAGCGGGGTTTCTCCGAGTCGAAGAGTTCCAATAGTTGTAGCTTGTAACTAACAGGCGATGCGCCGCCTCGATAGGACGGAACCTGTGGGGTGAATGCGAGGAACTCGAGCTCGCCATCGCCATCGGTATCGGCGAAATGGCGGTCGCAGACCTGAAGTTTCATACCTTTCGCCGCGGGGAGGATCTCAACCCAGTCGCGGCCTTTCA
>JBIPND010000392.1:0-4099 GCA_044374015.1 Luteolibacter sp.
TCATCCTGACGGCCAAGCAGTGGATGGAACGCACCGGAGCCATCGGCATCCAGTCCAAGGCCGGGCGTTATGGCGGCACCTATGCGCATCTGGATATCGCGCTGGAGTTCGCCTCGTGGATTTCCGTGGAGTTCAAGCTCTACCTCATCAAGGAGTTCCAGCGGCTCAAGGAAACCGAGCGCCAGACACTCGGCTGGGACATCCGCCGCAACCTCGCCAAGATCAATTACCGCATCCACACCGACGCCATCCAGACCCACCTGATCCCGCCGGAGCTGAGAAAGGCGCACACCAGCCTCGTCTATGCCAGCGAGGCGGACGTCCTCAACATGGCCCTCTTCGGCCAGACCGCCGCCCAATGGCGCTCCGCCCATCCCGGCGACAAGGGCAACATCCGCGACCACGCCACCAGCGCCCAGCTCGTCTGCCTCTCCAATCTCGAAAATCTCAACGCCCTTTTCATCAGCGAGAGCCTGCCCCAGCCCGAGCGCCTCACCCGCCTCAACCAAATCGCCATTCACCAAATGAAACTGCTCACCACCGAATCCCGCATCCCCAAGCTGTCGGAAGGGAGAAAACGGAAATGAAAAAGGGATGGCAGACAAAGACGCTGGGTGAAGTGTGCGATTTCCAGCGAGGGCTTACCTACTCCAAAGGTGACGAAGTCGATTTTTCGGACAATGTCGTTCTGAGGGCGATGAACATCGACCTCGCATCTCACCTCCTTGATTTCTCAGAACTGAAATACATCAGTGACAAGGTCGCAGTCCCTGAAAGCAAAAAGGTAAAGTTAGGGTCACTGATGATTTGCACCGCCAGTGGGAGCAAAAGCCATCTCGGCAAGATTGCATTCATTGATGAGGACTATGGATACGCTTTCGGCGGCTTCATGGGAATGCTCACGCCGTCAGCCGAGCTTGTTCCAAAGTATCTTTTCCATCTGATGACCTCGGGAGCATACGAAGACTTTATCGGTGCTTTGGCAGACGGAATGAACATCAACAACTTGAAGTTCGATGAACTCAAGCAATTCCAAGTCCCATACCCGCCCCTCGCCGAACAGCACCGCATCGTCGGCATCCTCGACGAAGCGTTCGCGGGCCTCGCCACCGCCAAAGCTAACGCCGAAAAGAACCTCCACAACGCCCGCGCCCTCTTTGAAAGCCACCTCCAATCCGTCTTCTCCCAGCGCGGGAAGGGGTGGGTGGAGATGACGATCGAAGAACTCTGCGACATCAAACATGGCTACGCATTTGATGGCGCGGATTTCTCGAACGATGTGCCCGATGGCAATCCTCTGGTCGTTACGCCGGGTAACTTCACGGAAGACGGCAAGCTCCTGTTCAACCAACGGAACACGAAGCGATTCAGCGGCAGCATTCCTGCTGGATTCCAGTTCGACATCGGCGACTTGGTGGTAGTGATGACCGACCTCTCTTCAAAGATGAAGATTCTCGGCAAGCCAGCCTTCGTCGAGACCGATGACGTGCTCCACAATCAGCGAATTGGTCGTTTGGTTTTCTCAACTGACCGTGTTGAGAAACGCCTGCTCTACTACTTCATGATGACCGAGGGTTTTCTCAAGAACATCAAGCTGTCATCGACTGGAACGATGGTTAAGCACACCGCGCCCAAGAGAATCATGAGCAATGTGATTCCGTTTCCTGATAATCGGAAGGAGCAGCGAGCAATAATCAGCAAGCTCGACGACCTGCGCGAAGAAACCCAACGCCTCGCCGCCATCTACCAGCAAAAGCTCGCCGCGCTGGAGTCGTTGAAGAAGTCGCTGCTGCACCAGGCCTTCAGCGGGGAGTTGTGAATCATGACTGAGAACCTCAATCCAGAAAGAGCGCTCATTTTCCGCATCGTGGATGTGGCGAATGTGCCGTGGATTCTGGATTACGGGTTGCACTGCAAGAACTCCCCGGATCAGGACCCGGACTTCGTGAACATCGGTAGCGCGGAATTGATTGGCAAGCGGGCGCACCGGCAGGTGCCAGTCCCTCCCGGCGGCGTGTTGAGCGACTACGTGCCGTTCTATTTCACGCCGTTTTCCATCATGATGTTCAATATCAAGACCGGTTGGGGAGGCATTACCCGCCGGGAGAACCGGGACATCGTGATCTTTGTCTCCTCGATCCACCGTTTGCGTGAACTCGGGCTGCCCTTCCTCTTCACCAACCAGCATGCCTACCCGGTGGACACGGAGTTTTACAACCAGACGGCGGACCTCGACAAAATCGACTGGCCCCTGCTCCAGAGCAAGAATTTCAAAACCAGCGACGCCGACCCCGGCAGGCAGGTCCGGTATCAGGCTGAAGCGCTGGTTCACCGGCATGTGCCATTGAATGCCTTGATCGGGATCGGCTGCCACGACGGGCAGGTCTGTGAACGGTTGCAATCCATGGTTGAAACCCGTGGACTTTCCCTTAGCGTCAAAGCCACTCCAATCTGGTATTTCTGAAATGATCCGCTTCACCCAAGGTAATTTGCTCGAAGCTCCGGTGGAGGCCGTGGTGAACACGGTCAACACCGTGGGCGTCATGGGCAAGGGAATCGCCCTGATGTTCAAGGAGCGGTTTCCGGAGAACTGCGCGGCCTATGAGGCGGCCTGCAAGGCGGGTGAACTCGAAGTGGGGCGCATGTTCGTGACTCCAAGTGTGGAGCTGGACGGCCCGCGCTGGATCATCAATTTCCCGACAAAAAAACACTGGCGGCATCCGACGAAGCTGGAGTGGATCCACTCCGGGCTGGATGCGTTGAAGCAGGAGATCCGCGACAAAGGGATTCGTTCCATCGCCATCCCGCCCCTAGGCTGCGGCAATGGCGGTCTGGATTGGAACGTGGTGCGGCCCTTGATCGAATCCGCATTCCGGGATTTGGCCGGAGTGGAAGTGGTGGTGTATGAGCCGACCACGAGATACCAGAACGTGGCGAAGAAGCAGGGTGTGGAGAAACTCACGCCCGCCCGCGCCATGATCGCCGAGGCGGTGCGCCGGTATTGGGTGTTGGGAATCGAATGCACGTTGCTGGAAACCCAGAAGCTCGCTTGGTTTCTGGAACGCTCCATCGCGCGCGCCGGGCTGGAAAACCCGCTGGATCTCCGGTTTGAAGCCAATCGATACGGTCCCTTCGCCCAACGGCTCACCCATCTTCTCAACGGGCTGGATGGCAGCTACCTGCACTGCGACAAGCGGCTGTCCGATGCCGATCCTTTTGACACGATTTGGTTTGAGGAGAGCAAGCGGGACAGACTCGACTTGTATTTGAAATCAGCCGAGGCGCGGGCATGGCTGCCTGTGCTGGAAGCGACCGATGCCTTGATCGACGGATTCCAGTCGCCGCTCGGCATGGAAGTTCTTGCCACGGTTGATTGGTTGCACGCCCGCGAAGGCACGCCATTGACCCTCGAAGGGATGCGACACGGCTTGAGCCAATGGCCCGCCGGTGCCGCCGCCGCCGAGCGCAAGCAGCGGCTTTTCAGTGACCGTATTCTGAATCTGGCCATCGAGCGGCTGCAATCCGTCGCCGCCCTATGAACGAAGCCGAAACCCGCGCCGAACACATTGACCCCGCCCTCAAAGCCGCAGGCTGGGGCGTGGTGGAAGGCAGCCGCATCCTGCGGGAATACCACATCACTCCGGGCCGTATCGAAGGACGCGGCAGGCGCGGCACCCCCGAGATCGCGGACTACGTGCTGGTTTACCGCAACATCAAGCTGGCGGTGAACGAGGCCAAGGCGTGGGCCAAGGCGGTGACGGAAGGCGTGGCACAGGCGAAAGCCTATGCCGGGAAGATGCAGATCCGTTTCACCTTCTCGACCAACGGACAGGGCATCTACGGCATCGACATGGCAACCGGCGTCGAGGGCGAAGTCGCCCGCTATCCGACGCCCGACGAACTCTGGAACCGCACCTTCGCCAAGCAGGACCGCTGGCGGGACTACTTCGCGGCCATCCCGTTCGAGGACCGCGGCGGCTATTTCCAAGCACGCTACTATCAGGACATCGCCATCGAGCGGGTGCTGGCAGCCATCGCCGCCGGGGATTTCCGCCTCCTGCTCACGCTCGCCACCGGCACGGGCAAGACCTTCATCGCG
>JBIPND010000393.1:0-4095 GCA_044374015.1 Luteolibacter sp.
TCGGGGTATCGCCGAAGGAGGTGCGGCAGGCGCAGAACATCTTGGTGGCGGTTTTGACCTGGGCGTGGACTTCAAGGCCGATGGTGACGAGGTAGGACATTTTTTGGGGTAGATGCTGAAAGGCTGAAAATCTGAAAGGCTGAAAGTTTTAGAGGCTGAAAGTTAGAGGCTGAGGTCTTGGAGGAGTTTTTTGACGGTGGGGTCGGCGAGCGCCTGGGTGAGGAGGGGATGGCGGAGGAGTGTGCCGAAGTTTCCCTGACGGGCAAGGTTTTGGAGTTCGGGGTCGTTGACGACGATCGCGCGGGGGATCGGTTGGCCGGTTTGCGGGTGGATCACGGGGGTGAGCGGGGAGTCGGATTGGGCGGTGATGAGCTTGGCAAGATTGACGCGGGAGGGATCGGCGAGGGGGTCGAGGGAATGCAACCAACTGGCGGGAATGGCGGCTTCGACGGCGGATTTGAGCCGCTGGCTGAAGCCGGCGGGGGCGGTTTCGCCGGGGTCGGGGGATTTTTCCGAAAATGCCCGGACTTCGGCGATCGAGCCATTATGGTGGAGGAGGGTGGCGCCGATGAGGCAGAGGATCGCGGTGGGAATCATGGCGAGCAGCAGGCGAAACGCGGTGGCGGCGAAGGAGCGGGGTTTGGGCGGATCGACGGCTGAGGAGAAGGGACGGACGAGGGTTTTGATGATTTTCCGGATCAGGAAAAATGAAACGATGAAGGCGAAGATCGGCAGGCCGGTGGTGATCCAAGCGGTGGATTTTCCGGTCCAATCGACGGAGAGGCCCGGAGCCATTTGCCAGATGCGGAAGCCGAGCCACGCGCTGAGCCCGAGGACGAGGGTGCCGATGATCATCCGGGTCATCCCGCGCAGCGCGAGGAAACCGGCACACGCGGCGAAGATGATCAACGCGGCGGTGCCGAGGCTGAGTTGCGGGATGGAGTCGGGAGACACTCTTGGTAAATGCTGAAATGCTGAAAACTGAAATGCTGAAGAAGATAAATGGTGGAGGAAGCCGTCAGTCGCCGTAATGAGTCCACATGCGGAGGACCAGGATCTTTTTTTCTTCGGTGAAAACTTCGTAAACGATCCGATGTTGGAGGTTGATTCGGCGGGAAAAACATCCGGCAAGCTCGCCACATAGTGACTCGTATCGGGGTGGCGTTTGAAATGGATCCACGGTCATCAACTCCAAAAGTGCCTGCGTCTGCTTCTTTAAATGACTCTTGGCCAGCTTGCGGGCGTCCTTGCTGGCCTGCAGCGAGTAAAGGATTTCGTACATGGTTTTACCATTCGAGTTCGCCGGATGCTTGGTCCAAACCTTCCGCGCGCGCCCGCTTAATGGAATCCACCAGGTCGGGAATCGAATGCAGGAAGAGAGTCTCCCGGATGGACCGCCAGTCTTCCTCGGAAATCAGCACGGCATTGCCCTGTTTTCCGGTGATTTGAATCGGTTCGTGGGACTCCCTTACCTCGTTGATGAGGGAATATAAGTTTCCCCGGGCCTTGGTGGCAGTGATCGTGGTCATGACGGAATAACGTGCGTAAAAGCAGACGTGTGTCAATTTTTAAGCCTTTGGTTTCCCGATGTTTCGTGACAGGTTCCGCCCATGAGCACGGAGGACGCGCTTCAACCTGTATCATGGCAGCGCATGGCAAAAGGCATCGACGATGTAAAAAAGCGGCTCGAACGAGCTGCGGAGGCGCTTAGGCAGGCAGGCGTGGATTACGCGGTGGTCGGGGGAAATGCCGTGGCGGCGTGGGTGTCGCGGGTGGATGAGTCCGCCGTGCGCAATACGCGAGATGTCGATATTTTGCTGCGTCGCGAGGATCTGGCGCTTGCTCGTGAGGCGCTGGAAGCGGTCGGGTTTGTGCATCGTCGGGTGGCTTCGCTGGGCAAGGCGGCATCGATGGATGTATTTCTGGATGGTCCGGACGCTAAAGTCCGCGACGCGGTGCATGTGCTTTGGGCGGGAGAAAAAGCGGTCCCGGATGCGATTGAGGCGACGCCGGAACTCAGCGAAACCGAAAAAGGAGACGGCTTCCAACTGGTGCCGCTGGCGGACCTTGTCCGGATGAAACTGATTTCCTTTCGCGACAAGGACCGCATGCACCTGCGTGATTTGATCGCGGTGGGACTGGTGGATGAAAGCTGGCCGCTGCGATTCCCGGCCGGTTTGGCAGCGAGATTACAAACGATCCTGGACGATCCCGAAGGGTGACTCACTCCGAGCGGGCGAGAGCTTTCTGTCTGAGCAGGTGATCGGTTAGGACCAGCGTCGCCATCGCTTCGACGATGGGGACGGCGCGCGGAAGGACGCAGGCGTCGTGGCGGCCTTTGCCTTGCAGCTCGGTGTTTTCGCCGCCGGCGGTGACGGTTTCCTGATTGCTCATGATGGTGGCGGTGGGTTTGAAGGCGACGCGGAAAATGATGGATTCGCCATTGGAAATGCCGCCTTGGATGCCGCCGGAACGGTTGGTGACGGTGCGGACCTTGCCATCGACCATGCGGAAGGCGTCGTTGTGCTCGCGGCCGGTGAGTTGGGTGCCGGAAAAGCCGGAACCGATTTCGAAGCCTTTGGTGGCGGGGATGGAGAGCATGGCTTTGGCGAGGTCGGCTTCGAGCTTGTCGAAGATCGGTTCGCCGAGGCCGGGCGGACAATGGCGGATGACGCACTCGATCACGCCGCCGACGGAGTTGCCTTCGCTGCGGATGGCTTTGATGTGGTCGATCATCGGTGCGACCATCGCCGGATCGCCGGTGCGGACGATGTTGGATTCGATGGTTTCGGCGGTGACGGTTTCGGGATCGACGTCGGCGTTGAGGTGTTGGATGGATTTGACCCAGGCGAGGATTTCGATGCCGGGGTGGAGGGTGTCGAGCACCTGGCGGGCGACGGCGGCGGCGGCGACGCGGCCGATGGTTTCGCGGGCGGAGGCGCGGCCGCCACCGGAGGCGGAGCGGATGCCGTATTTGGCGTCGTAGGTGAAATCGGCGTGGCTGGGGCGGTATTTGGCGGCCATTTCATCGTAAGCACCGGGGCGTTGGTCGGTGTTGCGGACGAGGATCGCGATCGGGCAACCGAGGGTGACGCCGTCTTGGAGGCCGGAGAGAATTTCGGCGGTGTCGGCTTCCTTGCGCGGGGTGACGATCTCGGATTGGCCGGGACGGCGGCGGTCGAGCTCGCACTGGATTTGCTCAAGCGAAACCGGGATGCGCGGCGGGCAGCCATCGATGACGACGCCGACGCCGCCACCGTGGGACTCGCCGAATGTGTGGATGCGGAAAACCTGGCCGAAGGTGGATGACATGCGATTAGCCTAATGACGGAGGCGGGATGGGCAAGCGGGATGAGTTTTCAGTTTTCAGTTTTCAGTTTTCAGTTTTCAGTTTTCAGTTTTCAGTTTTCAGTTTTCAGTTTTCAGTTTTCAGTTTTCAGTTTTCAGTTTTCAGTTTTCCGGAAATGCCGGGGCTACTGGAAAACTTCGCGGAGCAAGGCGGCGAATCCGGGCTTGTCCAACTCGTGCTTCGCGATTCCGATCATGGCGTCGTAGAGTTGCTCTTGATCTGCGAGACTTGGACGTTTCCTGTGACCCCGCATTGCCAGAAAGGTCAGAGCGGCCATGATTCCCACGCGCTTGTTGCCATCAAGGTAGGCTTGGGCTTCTGCCAGGTGGAATGCATAAGCGGCGGCCACTTCGAAGTCGTCTCCACCACCGTATAAAAAGGTGTTCTGTGCGGAGGCCAGAGCCGATTCGATCAGCCCAAGATCCCGGATTCCTGGTGAGCCTCCATGATCTTCGAGCCCGATCGCGTGGAGCCGGTGCACTTGTTCCAAAGTGAGAAACATCCGGATTTATTGTGAGAGTTTGTGAAGCAGATGCGAGTAATCCGAGCGCACATGCCCGGCGGCCTCCTCAAAGGACATGGCTCGTTGAGAATTGTCCGCCATCTCCGGCTTTTCGCTCAGGATCAACGCGCGCAGTTCTTCCACGGAGCGTTTCAACTCGCACACTTCGGCTTGAAGGGACTTCAGTAACAAGGTGGCTTCCTCGGTGATCATGCCCGAAAACTACCGGAGGCCCGCTTTTCTT
>JBIPND010000394.1:0-4092 GCA_044374015.1 Luteolibacter sp.
GCCCGCTCTGCGGGGAGGTCCCATCAAAGTTTGGAAAGAGAAAATCTCGTGGATGGAATTGATGAAGGCACCTTTCCACAAAGGAGATCCGCTCCACCGCACGATTTTGTCTTGATGCGTTTCGAGGAGCTGGTCGAGGCCATCCTTTTCAAGCCCCCTCCATCGCTCAACACATCCGATCCCGACTGGCTCCGCTTGTTTGCTTGGTGCCACAAGCACCGGGCTTCGCTCTCCACGAGGGCACGCCTGTGGGGCAAGCTTGCCGAGCCCGGGCGGGTCGATGTGTGGTTGCGTGAGTTGGCAAGTCCGCCGAATGGGACTTACCTAGGAGTCCGCCGTGGTGCGATCTCCTACATCCGAATGGTAGGTCTGCCGCCACGGGGCGACGGCGATCCGCTGTTCACCTGAGCTGAAAAATATGCGGAAAATGATGTGATTGCGACCTGAGTTTGGAGCAAACTGTACCCGGTTTCCGGTGGGTGATGCGCGGTCGTGATCCTTGGACAGAGGCATTCTAGGGCCAAAAAAACGCAAATGGGCACAAAAATCAGGGGTTCTCAGCATGTCGCTGATTAGCGGCGTTCTTAGTGGCGTGCTCAGCGCTGCCGCTGGCTCGTGAATCCGAACCGAACCGCAATAAGATAGATTTCTACGCGATTTTGCTGGTGTCGGTGGCCTCGCCGGCCGCTTATTGGGAAGATCCTTGAAGTTTTTAATTTATCTTTTCTTTCTCGTGACGGTCTTGGGAGTCCCGGGCGCGCGTGCGGAGCTCGTCATCGCCAACGCCGCCCAGCCCCTCACCGACCTTGCACCTCACTTGTCTGTGATGGTCGATCCAACCACCCGGCTTGACATTGACGATGTAATTGCAAGCAGAGGCCCCCGCTTTTTACCGAACACCCAAGCCGTGCCGTCGTTTGGCTTCACGCGCGATGCGATCTGGATCAGGTTGGAAATCCGCTCGGAACATGAACGGGATCTCGAACTCGTTGCCAAGCTCGCTTCGACGCGTCTCAGCCATTTCACCTGGTATGCTGTGGCGGATGGGCGGGTCGTGCAAGCGGTCACTTGCGGTGCGGCCGAGGGCGGTGGCAACGGATTCTACCGCCTGCCGCGCGTCAAGCTCGACATCCCCGCAGGCGCGTCAGTGACGCTTTATGCACGCTCTCAGTCGAACACATCCCAATGGCTGGTGATGCGCGCCGGATCCCCCCAAGCCATGAATCGGCATATCAGCTGCCTGATCGCGTGGGATCTTCTGCTCATCGGTTTCAACGTTGCCGTGGCAGTCTTCGCCTTGCTTTTCGGGCTGGTCCATCGAAGGAAGATTTATTTTCATTTAATTTACTTTGCCTTAGCTTATCTAATCTATTATTTATTATTTAATGGTTATTTGCGACTGGCGTGGCCGCAGATTCCGCTCTGGTTCGAACGCGAGGGTTTGGGCATTATTTGTGCGGCTGGTCTTTTTGTGCTTACTCGCTTCAGCCGCTCCTATCTCGGACTCGGCCATGGGGAGATTCGCGTGCGTGTGGCCCAACGGATCGCAGAAGGATGTGGCCTGCTTGCAGGGTCTTTATTCCTGTTGATCGATTTTTTCCATGCCATCCGTATTCTGATGCCGCTGCAGGCCCTAGCCATCTGTGTTGGCAGCTTCGCAATTATCTGGCGCGTCCGAAACAACAGCCGTCCCGAGGGAGTCGGCTTTCTGATGACCTGGATCGGCTACGGACTGCTGGTCACTCTTCTAGGCCTTCAATTCTCTGACACCCTGCGAGTGCTTATGCCGTTCAATTTGATTCAGCAATTGATTATCCCTGTCATTCTTTCTAGCTTCCTCATGGCAGTGATCTCGCGCCAGCGGAGTCTGCAGGAACTTGAGCTCCATCTTGTCGAGGCCAAGCAAGCTGAGTCTGAGGCGCGCCTCAGCGCGCTGCGCTATCAGATCAATCCGCATTTCCTGTTCAATACCCTCGCCTCGATTGATGCGCTCTCGCGTCTCAATCCGGCACTGGTGCGGACACTCGTATCGAGGCTATCCACCTTCCTGCGCCTACGGTTGGCACCGTCTGCTAACCAGCTCAACCCGCTGGAACGGGAACTTGATTCCATTCGCGCCTATCTGGACATCGAGCACATTCGCTTTGGCAATGCCTTGACGGCCACCTATGACATCGCTCCCGCGTCCCGCTCTTGGCCACTTCCGGAGTTGCTCCTCCAGCCGTTGATAGAAAATGCGGTTAAATACGGCTTCGATGCCGACTGCCACCTGCACATCCGGATTGTTGCGCGGGTGAAACGGGAAATTCTCGTTATTACCCTGTCAAACCAAGGTTCTTTCGTCTTATCAGAGGGTGCGTCTGTCAGCGACGGCCATGGCCACGGCATCGGGATCAGTAATGTTCGCCAGCGCCTCGCTCTCTACTATGGAGACCGGGCAGACTTCCAAATCACCCAAGAAGGGGGAATTGTCGTTTGCAAAATCAAGATTCCCGCCTGATTAAACCACCTATGAGCCCACTCACCTGCCTTCTAGTCGATGATGAACCGCTCATCCGCGCGCAACTGAGAGCCCTGCTTGAGGAGGAACCCGGAGTTGTGGTGTTGGGAGAAGCCGGGCGCAATCAGGAGGCCCGAGACCGGATCGCCACCCTGCGACCACAGCTTCTGTTTCTTGACATTCAGATGCCCGGCGGCGGCGGCTTCGAGCTTCTTCACGGGCTGGATGCGCCGCCTGCGGTGGTTTTCGTCACGGCCCACGAAGAGCACGCCATCCGGGCTTTTGAGGTGAATGCCATCGATTATCTGCTCAAGCCGGTGGACGCTTCGCGTCTCCACGCGTGCATCAAGAAAGTTCGGCTGGCGCTCTCCGTGGTGGCCGCGGATCCCGGCTTGGTCACCTTGGGAGAATCCGGTCACATTATTGCGGCGCGGGACATTCTCTGCATCGAGGCTAACGGGCATTACAGCCGGGTGGTGCTCGACGGTGATAAAAGCCACCTCGTCCGGCAATCGATCCGCAGCTTGGGAGAGAGGCTGCCGGAGCAGCTTTTCCTCCAGCTTGACCGGAGTTTGATCATCAACCGCACCCGGATCACCTCCTACGCGCATGGGCTGCGTTGCGCCGAGCTGTGGCTCGATGGTTTGACGGCCCCTCTTGTGCTCGGAGCGGTCGCCGCCAAGCGTCTGCGGCAGCAGCTTCCAGTCATGGGCGGCGTAGCCGAGGCTTGAAGTGCATTAGTTAGTTAGAGGGAAGGCTGTTCAAGGCAGCGCTGCCGAGCTTACCTCTCACTCGCCCGAGTGGGCGGGGCCGTGCCCGGGGGATTTGTTCGCGCCGCTGTCATCCGGCGCAACGTAAGCGGAGGCCAAAGACAAGGTCGCCGGACGAGGAGCTGAGGTAGGCGATGGTGCGGTGGCGGACTTTGCCATCATCGCGGTAGGATTGGCGTGGCGAAGTGCAGGGAGGTGAACTGCGGTTCTTGAACGTCTCGACAAGCATGAGAACGTTGCTTAATTGAAAATTGTGAAGTTAAAGATTATCCAAGAAACTATTCGCATTTACATAACTAAATTTTGCCGCAAGAAAACGCCGCAGTCCATAGGTTCTATGATAACAGCGGCGGATCTTGCTCCTCAAGCTCAAGCGAGTCAATGAGGTGCCAACGAGTTGCCGGTCCGGCTTTTTCGTTGGCCTAGTGCCCATTCTATGGACCGCCGCTGCGATGGCGAGCCGAGAGATTACGATCCAGCGTTGAGGGTTCCCTTAACTTTGGCAGCCAAAGAATATGGAATCACGGGGTGGCCGCTGGAGCGGCTAGCATCAAGTTCTTCAGCCGATCCGTCTCCTGCGGAGCAGGATCAGCATGCCAATGCTTCCCAACAGTGCGGATGAGGTCTCGGGGATGGCTTCGTAAGTGTAAGTGATGCCCATTTGCGTGGTGGTGGAGGTGCCACCAGCATCCACGGCATAGGTCGCACCTTCTGCATTAATAATCAATCTGTTACGGATTTGGAAATTCACACTACCTGGTCCCTCATAGGCAGTGAAAAAATCGCTGGAGATATTTTGGTCAATAAGCGTGTAAGTTTGGG
>JBIPND010000671.1:0-2747 GCA_044374015.1 Luteolibacter sp.
CGGCGTCTGGGGAATCCGCGCCTACGCGGGCTCGAAAAAAATCACCGCCGAGCGCGTCAACCGCCAAGTCGCCGAAGCCAATTTCGCCGATTGGTCCCAAACCACCGCCCCCCCCGATTCCGCCGAGGCCAAGCGCCGCGACCAAGAACTCCGCAACATCGCCACCCTCGTCAACCGCCTCGATTTCCAAGAACGCGAAAAAAACCGCGACAACCGCGTCGGCGAAAATTTCTTCCGCGCCCTCAGCCCGGCCGAAAAAAGCCTGTTCATCGATCTCACCATCGTCGAATCCATGGGCCGCTTCATGGAAACCCTCGACGCCATGAAACCCGAACAACGCAAAAAATTCGTCGAGCAAGGCCTCAAGGAAATCCAACAAGGCCGGACCCAGGAGGAAATGGCCCGCGCCGACGAAATGAGCGCCGAGCTGCTCGACAAAATCAGCCAGGAAGGCATCCGCGCCTACTTTGAAAAATCCACCGCCGACACCAAACTCGATCTCGCGCCGCTGATGGACGCGATGAACGAAACCATGCAAGGCCTGCGCGGCAACGAATTCGGCCCCCGGCCATGATGAAAAAATCCCGCGGTTTCACCCTCGTCGAAATGCTCGTCGTGCTCGCCATCATCGGCGGACTCGCCGCCATCGCCATTCCCGTCAGCCGCTCGTTCATCGCAAAATCCCGCGAAGCCGCCTGCCTGACCAATCTCCGCTCGCTTGGCATCGCCCTGCAAAACCACCTCCAGGAGCACAACAACATCATGCCCGATCTCCTCATCGGCCGCGAATCCAAAGACCAGGACGTCGCGGTGCTCGAGACCGTGCTCCTCGAATTCCTCGAATCCCCCGCCGTGTTCCAATGCCCGGCGGACTCCGTGCAATTCGCAAAAACCGGCTCCAGCTACCACTGGAACCACCTTCAGAGCAATCGCAACGCCGCCGATCTCCACTTCTTCGGCGTCCGCCCGGACACCATCCCGCTCATCAGCGACAAGGAAGCCTGGCACCCCGGCAAAACCAATTTCCTGTTCGCCGACCTATCAAGCTCTAACAAAAATCGGTTTGTCGCCGGCAACTGACGCCCCATTCCCATGCTCGAAGCCACCGGCCTGTTCAAATCCTTCGGCGGAAAACCCGCACTCACCGACGTTTCCTTCAACGTCAAACGCGGCGAAATCTACGGCATGCTCGGCCACAACGGCGCCGGCAAAAGCACCTCGCTCGGCATCATCCTCGGGATGGTCATGCCGGACGCCGGCGACGTCACCATCGGCGGCATCTCGGTCCTCAAAAACCGCTCGCAAGCGCTGGCCAAAGTCGGCGCCGTCTTCGAAGCCCCCGCCTTCTACGAATACCTCAGCGGCTGGGAGAACTTGAAAATCCTGATGAGCTACTCCAACGGCTTCGATCCGCGCGCCGCCCGCGAAGTCATCGAGCAGGTCGGCCTCAGCAAGCGCGTCCATTCCAAAGTCCGCACCTACAGCCATGGCATGCGCCAACGCCTCGCCCTCGCCCAGGCGCTGCTGCCCGAACCGGAAGTCCTGCTGCTCGACGAGCCAACCGACGGCCTCGACCCCGAAGGCATCAAGTGGTTCCGCGATTTCATCCTCAACCTCCGCAAGGAACGCGGCATGACGGTGTTGTTCAACTCTCACCTGTTAGCCGAAGTCGAACTGATGTGCGACCGCGTCGCCATCCTGCGCGAAGGCAAGCGCGTCTTCGAAGGCCCCGTCGGCGGCCTCCATGACGACGCCCTGGTCTTCGAGGTCGATCTCGAACCCTGGGGCACCGCCTGCGGCATCATCCACAGCACCGGCGGCGATGTGTTGGCTGGCAAGCGCATCTGCCTGCGCCACGGCACCGACCCCGCCGCCCTCGTCGAAACCCTCGTCGGCGCCGGCGTCCGCGTCCGCGCCTTCGCCCCCGTCCGTCGCTCGCTCGAAGACCTCTACATGGAAATCCTCAACGGCGCCGGCAGCCCTAATTGAACCACCCCGTTGATCGAGAGAGCCGCCGCCAAAAGTGAGCCCGCTGCTTGACGAGCGTATGTTTCACGAATATACACTTGCGCTAGGATGATCGATTGGACCGCCATCACCGGATTTCAGTGGGACGAGGCGAATGCCACGAAAAGCCCCGAAAAACACGGCGTCGGCTGTCCGGAGGCCGAATCGGTCTTCCTCGCCGCCAACCTCCGCATCCTTGAAGACCCGAAACACTCCACTCTCGCCGAATCCCGGTGGCACGCTTTAGGCACCTCCAGCCACCATCGTCCGCTCAGCATCACCTTCACCCTCCGCCACCCGCTCATCCGCATCATCTCCGCCCGCCCCATGAACTCCCGCGAAAGGAAATCCTATGGCTACTAGAAAAACCACACCCCTTCAGGTTCCCTCGGAACCCGCCGACAGCACCGACCATCTCGACCTCTCCAAGGCCGTACGCGTCTCGCTGCCGAATCTGAAACTCTCCACCGAAACCATTTCCCTGCGCATGCCCGCCACCCTGCTCGAATCCATCAAGATCGAGGCCAACAAACGCGACGTGCCTTATCAATCCCTCATCAAAATGACCCTCGCCGATCAGTTCCAACAACATCCGGCAGGTTCATGATGAAACGACTTTGCTCCCCACTGCCGCGCGGCGCACCCGCCGGACCTGACCTTCGCGGACGGCTCAATAAGGAGCGCGGACACTCCTGTCCGCGAGGCCAATGGGAAGCAAAAGAGGATTCGGAAACCGCCCT
>JBIPND010000755.1:0-4089 GCA_044374015.1 Luteolibacter sp.
CCTGCGAGTCGCGCTGCGCCACGAGCTTGCCGATGATCCGGCCATAGGTCGCCGCCATCCCTTCCGCTTCGTCCACGTCGTCGCATTCCTCGCAGACCGAAGCGTCGCCCGGCACCTCGCCACGCAGCAGCATGGCGGTTTGCTGCCACGCCTTTTCACGGACGCAAAGGCCGTCGATGATTCGGTCGATGTCGGATTCGCTCAGGGAAATTTGGAGGATCTTACTCATGGGGTGCGGATGTGGACCTGTGAAAAGCCTGGCTGGCTTTCCAACGCAAGCTCGGAATAGCGTCTGGCATGGCAAGCGGCAAACGCGGGACCAGCTCCTCAGACCGACTCATCCTCCAACCCTTGCAGCCTGATACAAATCCCACGGCATCGGAACATCCAGTTTCCAGTGGCAGGTGATCGGACGTTCCCCATGAAAATCGACGATTCCTGCAGGCCCGAGATAAATGAAAGGCATCGTGACTCCAAATTCCTGTTTCACCAAACGGGCGAAGACAAGTATCGTATAGCCGGCTACATCGTGTCCGGTCAGATGACGGCCAGCCTGTGAATCCAGCGTCGTGTTGTTTTGGGACTGCCAATGGATCAACTCCCGGCTGACCGGATAATCCTGATACATTGTCGAAGGCGAAAAATCCTTCTCTGATTTTTGAAACGTCATCAACAAGGCATAAGTCTTCTGTTCCCTGAAATGCACCACACCAACTCCAATTTGACCTGGGCTGGTGAACGACGCGCTGCCCAGAATCACATTGATGTCCACGGTGGTGTAAGTCCCGTGAAGTTCAAAAGCCCAGCACTTCGTTTCGGGCGTCACTCCTCCTCGTGCGGAAGTGGTCTCTTTCGCCCAGCTGCCCACTTCCCGAAGATCTGCCAGAACGTTGGGGTGTCGACCGACCTCCCTGAGAGATTCATCAACATTTTGATGGGGGCCGCCAGTTCCGCTCTTTTGTCTCAGCAAGTAATGCAAGCGGAGCTTTTCAATCTCCGAGAAGCCATCGGGATTTCCTTCGGCATCCGCGAACGAACGAATCGTTTCAAGGAAGCGGGGCGCAGTCAGGAGCGCGGTGCGGGTAATGCCGTAGCCAAGCGCTCCGGGCTCTTCCCGCAGTGTGTTGCCCGAGACTCCCGCGTCCTGCTTCCACTCGGACCAAGACTTTTTCCCGAGCAACTGATGTGGCTGATATCCGGTCTCTTTGATGAAGTTTCCGAAAGTCAGAGGAAGGCGGGTCTCGTGCTCAAAGGTGGTGATGTCCTCAACCACAGCAGCCTGAAGGTTGGCGTAATGACGCTCGATGCTGGCAATCACATGCTTTCTCGCCTGCTTCTCCAGAATGATCGAACTGCCAGCAGGCAGGTGGGGGAAATCCGCCGCTACCTCGCGGTCGATCCGAAACCGACGGTTCGGCAAAAGCGCCGCGAACTTACGATCGATCCGGTAGCGCTGATGCATCTGGCCTACCAAGTCGATCACGGTCAGGCAGTCCTTTTCCGGCGCATGCCGAAGACCTCGCCCCAATTGCTGGAGAAATATCGTAAGGCTCTCGGTCGGACGCAGAAACAGGACCGTATCGATGTCGGGAATATCGACACCTTCGTTGAAGATATCGACCACAAACAAGAAGGCGAAATCACCGGCGCGAAACTGACCGACGATCTCAGCCCGCTGATCCGAATCCGTCTGCCCGGTAAGCGCCCGGCTGGGAATTCCAACCTGACTAAAACAATCCGCCATGTATTCGGCGTGTTTTACCGACACACAAAATCCAACAGCTCGCGCGTTGCGATGATCTCCATGATAGCGGTCGAGCGCGGTGAGGACTGCATTGACCCGTTGCTTCGCCAGCAGGTCGTGGCCGGTGTAAACATTCTCAAGCTCACGGATCTCATACTTGCCCGAACTCCAGAATCGATTGTCCGCCAGCGACACCGGATCACTCACCGCAAAGTAATGAAACGGACAAAGAAGCTTCTCCTCCAAGGCATCCGGTAGTCGGATCTCGGCCGCGAATCGCCCGCCGAAGTCATCGAGAATGCTTTTGCCATCCATCCGCTCGGGCGTTGCAGTCAGGCCGAGGAGAACTTTAGGACGGAACTGCTCAAAGATATCACGGTAGCTTTCGGCAGCCCCGTGATGAACTTCATCAACGATGATGAAATCAAAGAATTCCGGCCCGAGCTTTTCCCACAGCCGAAGATTCCTGAGACTCAGATTGGAACAGAACAAATGATCGTAGTTCGCCGCTTGGTATTGATCCACCTGCAGCTCACCGAAATTGATATCGCGCAAAACCGCCCGAAAGCAGCCGACGCTCTGTTCCAGGATTTCCTTCCGGTGAGCCACGAAAAGCAGCCGCGCCTCTCGACCTTCTTTCTCAGCCTCTCGACGGAACCGCGCGTAGTCGAATGCTGAGACGACCGTCTTCCCCGTTCCCGTTGCCGCGACGATCAGATTCTTGAAATGACCATGAACCTCGCGCTCCACCTTCAAGGATTCCAGAATACGCTCCTGAAACGGATGAGGTCTCAGGTCCGCGAAAAATGTCATGCCCGGCGACTCACGCCGCCGTTTAGCGGAACTAATGGCCTCGCGAAAGCGACCCGGCTCATTGGGATCGAACGGAACGAACTCGTGCGAGTTCCAATAGGTTTCAAATTCGGCCAGAAACTTCTCCAAGATGTGGGGGAGATCCTGATTCGTAATCTTGAGATTCCACTCCAACCCGCTCGTCAGCGCGGGCTCGGAAAGATTTGCCGACCCGATGTAAGCCGTCGAAAATCCGGACTCGCGATGAAAGTGATAAGCCTTGGCGTGCAGCCGCGTCCGGTCGGTGTCGTAGGAAACCTTGATCTCGACGTTAGGAAGTGAAGCCAACCATTCAACCGCCCGCGATTCCGAGGCACCCATGTAAGAGGTGGTGATGACGCGGACTCGAATTCCCCGTTTCACAGCATCTTCGAGAGCCTGCCTCAGAAGCCGCAAACCCGACCATCGGATGAAGGCCACTAGAAAGTCGATTCGGTCCGCAGAGTGAATTTCCTGAACCAGCTCGTGATCCAGTCGTGGATCAGTCGTCGCGCCGGTGAAGAGGGAGCTTTCCCAAATCGGCGTGGCGGGTCGCGGATACATCGCAGTCCCGAAAGCAGCTGGAGTCACTTCGGCTAGCACATTCTTGACCTCGCTGCTCAAGTGTCTGCCATCGAGATGTGCAGTAGCCTCGGAGGCACTGATGTGGCCAATGATCTCATTGCACAACTTCAGGCGGTCCTCGGTTGACTCGTGAAGCTGAAGCGCCTTTTCCACCACGTCGGCGACGAAGGCGGCAAACCGCGCGGGCACTTCCTCCGCATCGATTTTTTTCAGAACGGATCGCAGTTCCGGATGCGCCTCCAACAGTTCCCGGGTGTCGCGATCGATGAGCCTGTCATAGATTCCTGCTGGGAGAGGCCTCATGCGATCAATTGTTCGATGGCGGCGGCGAGGAGCACGGGGTTAGGCAAGCGGGTGGGGTGATAGATGGCGAGGAGAAAGTGGCGGGCAAGTTGGGATGATGGATTTTAAATTTTGGATGGGGAGACGGGGATTTTTTAACCGCGGAGAGGCGAAGGTCGCAGAGGGACGCGGAGCCGGGACGACGGGTGGTTTCCGGGCGGTATCAGAGTTCCGGGGTTTGCGGGGATTTTGGATGAATGAGCCTCCGGCGATAGGGGGGGTGGGCGGCGCGGAGCCGCCTTTCCGGCGGACGGGGAGCGGGCTCGGAGCGAGACGCACTGGCAACGGTCTGGCGCGAGACGCGCCAGCCACTTTCAGGAGCCACAGGCCGGCATTGGTCTGGAGCGCGCCGACGAAGGATACCTGATCGCCGAAGAGTTGGTTGTGCAGTTGCCAGCGCTCCAGATAGGCGATGGGCGAGGCTTTCTGCTCCTCGTGGGGCCGGTGGATGACCAGCAGGCCGAAGAAATCCGGCCAAGTGGCTTTGAGGACAGTCTCGGTGCCGGGAAAATACCAGACTTGGTGCTCGTTGCCCTCGTCGTCGGGAGGGCGGCTCAGCTCGGCCGATGGCTCGGTGAGGAAGAGGC
>JBIPND010000395.1:0-4083 GCA_044374015.1 Luteolibacter sp.
TGCATCCTTGAGGCGCTCGGACTTCCCATTGATGAGGCGCTCGTCAGCGCCTCGCTCGAGGCCGGATCGTTCGACAACATGAAATCCCTCGCCGAATCCGATGCCTACAAGGGCACCCCCCTGGCACCGACCGACAGCTCCAATCCGAACTCCGCCAAAGTCCGCAGCGGCTCCAGCGGCGGATACCGCACGGTGTTTTCCGACGAGCAGAATGCCTTCATCACCGAAATGATCGATCGGTTCTTCATCGGTCGCGATGATCCGCGCTTCGCCGAGTGCGTCCGCCACGAATCCCGTTGAACTCCGAGAGAGAGAGCATCGATATGGCCGGGCCGCTTGCATTGCGACACCTCCCGCCGCTCGCCAAAGGAAGCGTGCGGTGGGTTTTCGAACACCCGGAAACGCCCGCGCTGTTGGTGAAGGTGATGCGTCCGGACTTGGTGGAGGCACGCTACGGTGAGAGCGCGGCGTGGTTCCGGCGGGTGCGGCGGCATGATCCGTATGTGTTGTTTTTGCGGGAGATCCGCGAGTATGTGGCTGGATATGCGAGTGCGGGCCATGCGCTGTCATTTGCCCAGAAGGTGTGCGGCTTGGTGGAGACGGATCTGGGGCTGGGCCTGGTGACGGAGGCTGCGCGCGGAGCGGATGGAAAACTCGCGCCCACGGCGGCGAGGCTGATCCAAGTCGGGGAGTTCGACGACGCGGCTGAGGCGGCGCTTGAAAAATTTCTCCAAGGATTGCTCGAGAGCGATCTGGTGGTTTCCGACCTGCATGAACGCAATATCGTCTATGCCAGCGGGCCGGACGGGGAGCGGCGCTTCGTGATGATCGATGGCTTGGGGTGTTCGAATCTCCTGCCTTTCAAGAGTTGGTTCCGGTCGGTCAACCGGCGGAGCAAGGAGAAGCGGATCGTCCGGCTGAGGAAACGCATCGCCGGACGGGTGGCGGCGTTTGAGGCGGGAAAGCCGATGGCATGAGGGATGCCTGTGTTAGCACAGGCATCCGGTGATGGCGGAAACGACTTCGGACTGCTCATGGGCTGTTAGCCCGACGCTGCACGGGATGCTCAGGCACTCGGCGGCGAGAATGCGGGCGTTCCGGTCCGAATGGATGTGGCTGGCACGGAGGAACGAGAGTTCGGACAGTGGTTTCCAGAGCGGACGGGTCTGGATGGAGCGCGCGGCAAGCTGCTTGAGAAGCAGCCGTGAGCCGCCCCGGATACGAAGCGTGTGGAGCCAGTGGTTGGAGGTGACGTGCGGGGTGTCCGGGCAGGAACCGAGCACCGCCGGGTTGCCGAGTAACGCCGCATCGTAGGTTGTGGCGATGGCGGCTTTTTTTGCGACGAAATGATCCATCTGGCGGATTTGACCGACTCCGAGGGCGGCGGCCATGTTGCTCATGCGGTAGTTGTAACCGACTTCGTCGTGATCGAATTCAACGGGGTCGGTTTTTGCAGTGGTGGAGAGGTGGCGGCAACGTGCGGCCTGGTTTGCCTGGTTGGAAAACAAGGCGCCGCCGCCGCCGGTGGTCATGATCTTGTTGCCGTTGAAGGAGGTGCAGACCATGCGGACGATGCCTTCGTCGCCGGGGATGGACGCGCCGATGCCATGGCCGTTCCAGCGGGATCCGAAGGCCTCGGCGGCATCCTCGATGAGTGGCAGTGCAAACTCCCGGCAAAGCGGGATGAGGCGATCCAGTTCCGCCATGCCGCCGAGCAGATGCACCGGCATCATCGCGCCGATGCGGCGGCCGGTGTGGCGGTTGCGGAGGGTTCCGGCGGCATCGCGGTGGCAGTGGTGGCGGAGAAAGTCCTCCACGGCATTGGAGTCCCACTGCCAAGTGTCGAGGGAAACATCGATGAAGGTCGGCCATGCGGAGCAGTAGCGGATGGCGTTTGCAGGGGCGACGAAGGAGAGTGCGGGAAGGAGGACTTCATCGTCCGGAAGCACGCCGGCGACGAGCAGGGCGATGTGGAGGGCGGAGGTGCCGGAGATGGTGACGGCGGCCTGCGCGCTGCCGACGTAGGCGGCGAGGTCTTTTTCAAACTGATCGACGAAGGAGCCGGCGTAGGAGACCCACTCGCTGTCGATGCATTGTTTGACGAGTTCCCATTCCTGGTCGCGGATGTGTGGGACGCAGAGCGGGATCATACGTTGTAGAGGTGGGTCTTGTAGCTGGCGAGGTTCGCGGGTTGGCGGAACCAGGCGATGGTTTCGGCGAGACCTGATGTTAGGTCAAACTGGGGGGACCAGCCAGTGAGTTCGCGGAGTTTCGCATTGCTGCCGAAGAGTCGCTCGACCTCGCTGTTTTTCGGGCGAGTGCGTTCTTCGGTGGTGCGGATGACGGCGGCGGGGTTGATTTGCCGGATGAGGGAGTGGGCGAGGTCGCCGACGGAGATTTCAGATTGGGTGGCGATGTTGATTTCCTGGCCGATGGCGGCGTCGCATTCGGCGATGGCGCGGAAGCCGCGGACGGTGTCCTTGACGTAAACAAGATCGCGGGTGGGGGTGAGGGAGCCGAGGGAAATTTCCGAAGCGCCGTTGAGGAGTTGGCCGATGATGGTGGGAATGACGGCGCGGGCGGATTGGCGGGGGCCATAGGTATTGAAGGGGCGGACGATGGTGACCGGCAGTTCGAAGCTGCGGAAGTAGGACTCCGCCATGCGGTCGGCGCCGATCTTGGTGGCGGAGTAGGGTGATTGGCCTTGGTAGGGGTGGTTTTCGTCGATGGGCACGTAGCGGGCGGTGCCGTAAACCTCGGAGGTGGAGGTCACGAGCACGCGTTCGGTGCCGAGACGCTTCGCTTCCTCAAGCACGTTGAGCGTTCCGGTGATGTTGGTGCCGACATAGCTTTCCGGAGAATAATAACTGTAGGGGATGCCGATGAGTGCGGCGAGATGGAAGACGGTGTCGATGCCTTCCATGGCGCGGGCGACGGAGCCGCGGTCCCGGATATCGCCGCTGATCACTTCGATCTGGTCGAGCTTGGATTTTTCGAGCGAATCGAGCCAGCCCCAGGAGTTGAACGAGTTGTAGTAAACGAAGGCGCGGACCTTGCAGCCGGCTTCCAGGAGTTCTTCGACGAGGTGGCTGCCGATGAAGCCGTCGGCCCCGGTGACGAGGACATTCTTGTTTTCGAGTCGCATAAGTTGGTTTGTGATGGCCGTTACGCTGGATCAGGCTTTCCTTTCAATCTCAATCACCCACTCGCGGACGGTTTTTTGGTTTGCCAAATGACGGTCGTGACGCTCGATGTTGGTGATTTGGGTGTTTTCTGTCAGATAGAGTTTTCCAATATCGGCCTCGGAGACATATCTTGAAAAACCGTCTCCTGCAAGAGGCCCTTCCTGCGGAAGGGTTGCGTGATAATCGACCTCCGGACCATCCATTCCCCAAGTGCCTTCGGCAAAGGTCATGCTGAACATTTTGCCTCCGGGCTTTAACTTTTGGACTGCTATCTCGACCACTGCCCGGCTAGCAGCGAAGGTATTGCAGTAAAGGCTCTCGACATCGATGATCGCGTGAAAATAGTTATCCGGCAGCGTGTGGAGAATCTCGCAATAATCGCCAGTCTTGAGGAATCCGACCCGATCGGCAAGCTTCTCGCGTTCGAGGTATTGCAGCGCCTGGGCATTAGCCGTGGCGGATCCCTCGATGCCGTGCACCAGAAACCCTTCCCTGGCCATGTACCAAAGGTTGGCCCCCGGGCCAGAACCAATCTCCAGCATTCTCAGGAGCTTTCTATCCGGCATATGATAAAAATTCCGGGCGATGAATCTAACGAGTGGAAGCGGCGGATATTTACCCCAGGCACGGGTTTTGAAAATATCTTCCCAGATGGCCAGTGTCTCGTTGCTCATGGTAGGCGGATGAATGGTGATGAGTAAAGCGGCGGGGTGTAGCGCTAGAGGGTTATAGATTTCCTCTGGCGGCCTCTAGTTCCGCAGGATGCCCAATGTCCACCCATTCTTCCTCAATCCGGTAGCCGCCAACGGGCTTGCCGCTTTCGAGGCAGCCTTCGATCAGGCTGGTAATCGGGAAACCGCAGGACGGAATGTCCGCCAGTATGGCGGGGGACAATACG
>JBIPND010000396.1:0-4070 GCA_044374015.1 Luteolibacter sp.
CCCGGTAATGTGCGGAATGGGCACGGTGGAAAGCAGGGTGGTCGGAAGGGTTTCGCGGGTGACCGGCACGTCCTTGCGGACATCGCCGAGGCCCGCGCGCAATGCGGCAATGCCGAAGGGGCCGCTGAAGCCCCAGGGATAGATCGTGTAGCCGATGCCCTCGGGATTCCACGCACCTCCGCCGAGGTTGGCACGCCAATGCCGGAGGAGCGCGGCGTAGGCGTCTTTGGGAATCGACGCCGTGGATGGATCATCGGAGGCTAGCGCGGCCAGACCCGCAGCGCCGTAACGCACTGCCTGCCAGTTGTTGGCGATGTTGTTGTTGGCACCCGCGCCCATGGATTCCATGAGCTTGGCGGAGGCAAACGCGAGCTGGGCGGAGACGCGTTTTTTAGTCTCGGGTTTCCAGGCATTGGCACAGAGGTCGTAGGCGATGGCGACGTTGAGAGCGCCCATGGCGCGGGTGAGGCCTTTGCTGCCGGGATCATTCCAGAACGTCGAGTCTTCCACCATCAACAATGCCTGTTCCTCAGCTTTTATGGCGGAGGCTGGATTACCGGTGAGCAGGTAGAGGTAAGCTTGGTTACGAATCGAATAGTCGTATAGGAGACTGCTGTCCGGGGGAGCGATCGCCTCGCGTTCGATCTGTTTGAGCATGGACGCGAAGGGCTCGCGTTTTACTTTCTCGCGCAGCGCTGGCACGTCTTCCGGGCCGAAGAAGAGACGAGGATGAACGCCTTCGGCTCCGGCTGAGACTGTGCAAAGACCAACCGCTAACACAACGATAGCAAGAGGCATCGGCCGAAAACATGGAGATGACTTGAACATTGTCCACAACGACCGTGGAACGGGAGGCAGACCCGTCCCTCCTGCCGGGGAGAGGGAAGCCGTAGAAGGGACGATGGTTGTCATGATGGGTTTGCGGGTTGGGTGAGGCTGCGACTTTTGTTTCAAAACCAAGATGCGTTCGATCAAACACACCTGAACAAAGTTTCAAACTGACATTCATGGATGGCCGGAACCATCCCTTGAATCAGGTATGGCAGGTGTCAACAGCCATCGGGTATTCTACGGCCCGAGTCATCCAGGGACTGTCTGATCGATTCGCCGCCATGCCAGAATCCTCAAAACCAACGAATTTTCCGCATGAATCGGGTTACAAAGTTCGAGCATTGATCAATCAACACGACCGTGATCGCTTCAATGCGGTGACCTGCCGGACCGTGGCCAATCTTGTGGACGAAACCGAAATCACAAGCACCGGATCACGATGGAGCATTTCGCTGACCACCTATGCCGTGCCAGGCAGCCATGATGAACGGGAGCTCAGGCTGATTTTTCGCTGCTTGGAAGGCTCATTGGAAGCAGCAAGCCTGATGCTGGAACTGGAATTTTCCGACTGGAATCCCGCCAATCACGTGCTGCTGCCCTCCGCCGCTTACAACGGCAATCGTTTCCTATCACGCCACATTCCCTACTCGCCGAAACTTCATTTTGCCCAAGACATCGGCCCTGACATCCCAATCATCATCAGCGACGTGCCGCGCCTCAGTATCGGACCCGGCCCGTCGCGCATTCACGACCGCAGCGGTAGTATGGCCACCCCGGCCATCGGCTTTCACTCGCCTGCCGCTAGTCGCGGTTTCCTGCTTCTTTCCGGCCAAGGCAATTCCCTCGGCGATTACGGATTTCTCATCGAAGAAAACCACGACCGATCGAAAGCATGGATCGCCCTACAATCGCCGTTGGTTAGAGATTCACAAAACTATCACATTTGCGATCTCGGCCAACCATCGGACGACGCGCCACGCGATTTCGAGGAGGGCGATGAAGTCACGATCACCTGCCGTCTGATTGTTTTCCCGTGCTCACGGGTGCAGGATCTGCACGACCGACTGTGCCTTTCCCGCAAGGCCATGGTGACGCCCCCGGCGAAGCCGGAGGGACTTCCGCTTTCGGCCTGCTTCGAGGTGCAGGAAGACAAATTCAATCGCGTGAACTTCGTCCCCGAGCACGGATACTACGCCGTCGGACGCCGGGAAAACTACATGCAGGATTGGCAGATCGGCTGGACTGGGGGAATGATTTCCACGCTGCCGCTTCTGCTCTTGGGAAGTGAGAAGACCCGCGCGAACGTGCTGCGAAATTTCGATTGGCTGTTTCCTGCCGGGATCAGTCCGAGTGGTCTTTTCTGGGACAGCTGCCGCAACGGCACCGAGTGGATCGGCGGCGACATTCGCAAGGCCCACACCGGCAACTGGCATCTCATCCGCAAGAGCGGCGACGCGGTGTTTTACATCATTCGCCAATTCCGCATCATGGAAACACTCGGCATCGCCGTGAAACCCGCATGGCGTGATGGCACGCTCCGCGTCGCCAATGCCTTGGCGGAACTGTCCAGCGGCGGGTTTGTATAATCAAGTCAACGGGGGGATCCCGCCTTAGAACCCAGTCAAAATCTCCATGGTTTTTTAGTTCGGCGGCTTTACGATCCCCACCGTATAGAACCTCCGCGTTTCAGTGGCGGCGGGGTCGGTCATGGTTTGTGCGGTGAGTCAACGGGGGCGGTGATGTTGGAATCTGTCGCTCTCAAAGCAAGTCCTGGGAAGCCGGGGGCAATGCTCCCCGGCGAAATTTCGTGCCCTCCGGCGTCATAAGAAATTGATAGAAACACAAGGTTTCTTCTCTCACCCCAACCGAAAATCAACCCCCATGAATCCAAATAACAGTTCACAAAACCAAACCCTCCTTGATGGCATCTGCCGCCGGGGAGTTCTTGTCGCCACCTCCGTCCGTTACTGGCGCGGCTGCAAGCGGCTCAATCCCGAAGACCTCGGTCTTGATCCCGCACACGTCTCCGACCGGCTCATCCAGCTCGGTCACAAGCGCCTCATCCCGCGCGACGCGCTCTCGGCCTTCGCCCTAATCGAATCCCGGGTGCAGGCGACCGTCGAAAGCTCCAGCTTCCCGTTCCTGGGTGGCATCGGTCGCTTCGTTCCCAACTCGCGCCTCGGCGACCTCACCGACAAGCTCGAAAAACTCCGCGATGAATTTCGCGAAGCCACACTCGACTTCGTCGCTGGTTACACACCCCTGCGTGAAAACGCGATGGTCGAATGGCGTGAAGCCGCCCGCCACATGAACGGCAGCGCCGAACGCCTGATCGCCACCATTGAGCAATCGTTCCCGCCCGCCGGTGACATTGCCAAGCGCTTCGGTTTTGAAACGCGCCTGTTCCAAATCGCCGCGCCCGACAGCATCCGCCTTGAAATCGCGGACGGCATGGAGCAGCTCGAAGTGGCCGAGGACCGCCGCCGCATCGCGGACGACGCTTCTCGCCGCTTGCGAAGCGACCTCGACGGATTCATCCGTGAGTCCGTCGCCTCCCTGCGGGACGAGACCGCCCGGCTGGCCAGCGAAGTGCTCGCCACCATCGACGGATCTGAAAACGGCGTCCACCAACGCACGCTCAACCGGCTCACCACGTTCATCGACAGCTTCAGAACGTTGAACTTCGCCGGCGACCAACAACTCGAAGCCACACTCGAACGGTTCCGACGCGACCTGCTCACCCGCAGCGCGGAGGACTACCGCAACGACAGCGGCGCGATGGCCAGTCTGACAGATGGTCTCAACCGCTTGCGCGAAAATGCCGTGCAGCTCGCGCGCGCCGATGCGCGCGAAGTCATCTCCCGCTTCGGGCAGATGGGCACGCGCAAGCTCGCGGCGGTCAGTTGATCCAGTCCCTTCCGGGTATCCTTCGGGATGCCCGGAAACCCCTTTCTCCCAATACGCCACTACCCTCACACAACACGCCAATCCTACTCAACAAGCGCATTTAAAAAACCACTACTCCTCTCACTTCACACAACGCTACCCAAACCACTCCTCACGCCAATCCATCACCTGAATACCGCAGCAAGGGCGGCCTGTTACGACGGGCCGCCCTTGCTGCATCCATCCCCTCAAGCCTCATCTCCAAACACCACTAACAAAAAACAAACCATGTCACACTTCACCACCATCCAAACCCAGATCCGCGACTTGGAGGCCCTCAACGACGCCTGCGC
>JBIPND010000397.1:0-4066 GCA_044374015.1 Luteolibacter sp.
ACCACCTTCAAAGCCAAGCCGGCTTCCACCGTGATCAAGGTGCGTCCTTTGAAGAAGCTCAAGGACATGGCTCTCTAAGAGCCTCTCCGGTCTGCGCTTGAACCGCATGCCATCCATCCCAGACGCGGTCCCGGTTAGTTCGGGGCCGCGTTTTTTCGGCTCCGGGCCCGCGGGAATTTCTAATTATTCCGTATTTGCTGATGATTCGCTTTGACGAACTACGGCGATCGCCGTAGAAGAATGCAGCTTTGCAATCATGAAGTGTCCGCGTTGTGTCCAGCGAATCCATCGAGCGGCGGCATCCTGCCCGCATTGTGGATTCACGCTTGCGGATGCGGATGCCCGGTTTGGCGATGAGGAGGTGCGGCTCCGCCGTCTAACCGACAGCGCCGGGGTGCTGCGCCGCGGCGATCGCGAGCGGGTGCAAGCAGCGTTGGATCACCTCACGCGGCGCTTCCCCCAGATATTCGTGGCGGTTTACACCGGGGCTCTGGGAGAGGTGGCAAACATCCGGCAATTCGGGTTTTGGCTTTTGAATCGCTCGGCGTTCGAGGATGTGCCGGTGGAGATGCCGAATGAAGCGGGCATCCTCATCACCATCGATCCGGAATCCAAGGCGGCGGGAATCGTTTTCGGTTATCTGTTGGATCCCTATCTGGAGGAGTCCGACACCTTCGACTGCCTGTCGCGGGCGCATGCCTACTGGCTGGAAGGCCGCTACGCGGATGGCATCGTGAAAACGCTGGCGCACCTCGACGGGATCCTGCGCAAACGCAGCCGCCAGGCGCGGCGCGATCCGGAACATTTCGAGCGCAAGGTGCTGCCCCCGGCGCAAATAGGCGATCTGGTGCGGCGGATTCGCGCCGGGCACCGGCCCGCAGCGGTGGAGGAAGGCAGCAGCGCGGAGGTGGGTTCATGAAAACCCGGCACGCGGCGCTGGCCGCCGCCGCCTGGCTGGCGGGCGGGGTGTTAGCGATGGATGAGCCGCTCCTTCCCGCCTGGAACGGCGACGAGCGCAAGGCGCTCGAAGCAGCGGGCTGGGTCGCCGGCGGCGTCCTCCTAACCGATGAGCCGGTGCCGGATGCCCCCCCACAGGAACCCGCCGCGCAACTCGATGTGGAGCCGCCGACCGCCGATGAAATCGCGGGGGATGAAAACCCGTCGCCCGAAATCGCCGAGGAGTTCCTGCCCGCCTATTTCGCCGAGCGGCCGGCCACCTATCTGGTGGACCCGCAGAAGCTGTTAGGTCCGGCCGACTATCGCGACCGCCTCAATTTTTTGAACTACCACGCCAGCGACTCGTCGATCGATTTGTTCGTTTACGTGATGGGGGGCGACCAGGAAATCCCGAGTGAGGTTCGCGAAGAGGAAACGATCGAGCGCTTTTTTTCGGAGGGGCGACCGGCGGCGATCGTGTTTTATTATTTCGGCGCACCGCAGCGCTCGATGGTCTATCTGAGCCCTTCTCTAACTGACGTGGTGTCGGCCGCGGAACAACGCCGGGCGGTGGCGAGCTCGGTGATGCAGGCGTTTGAAAAACTCGACCCGACCGCCCAGCTCGAGGCGTTTCTGGTGCAGATGTCGATTCGGATTTACTGGATGGAACGGATGATGGGCGGCGGGACGGAGGCGTCCGATCCAATGCCGCTGGTTGACCGGCGGGTGGTGGCGGTGGCGGCGAGTGGCGGTTCCAGCGCGAGCGCGACCTTCGAGGAATGGCGGGCTCTTGCGATGCCCTACGTGGTGCCGGCCGGAGCTTTGTTAGGATCGTTGTTAGCCGCCTTCGGAATGAAATTCTGGCTGCAGCGGCGTGCGAGGTATCGGTTTCCCGACTTCGAGGTGGAGCCGCGGCTCGGGGGTGCGCATGCCGCCGGAGTGGGCGCGGTGATTTCATTCGCCAGCGCCTCGGTGCCCCCCGCCTCCCAACGCGATCAAGTGCCGGACTATCTGCGCCGGGCGTGACGGGTTTTTTCTCCCCACTTCGCCATTCCAGAATCCCATGAGCGGCATCGATCGATGGTTGGAATCCGAAGAAACCGGAGAGCACTTCTCGCATTGTCTTCGGTGCAAGCTGCCTCTGGCGGAAAACTTCGCCGGACCGCCCGACGACTCCGGCTTTCCCGGGTTTTTCTGAAACCGGGCTCAATGGCGGCGGGGTGCCAGAAGACCGTATTTCGGGCTGAACAGATAGGCGGCGATGAACAACAGCCCGAGCACGATCACAATCGCCGGGCCGGGCGCGATCCCGAATTTTCCGGAGAGCAGCACCGCGCCGATCGAGCCGAAACCGCCGATCAATCCGCCGCCCCAGAACAGCGCGGAGGTCTTGTCGGTGAGGAGTGAAACGGTGGCGGCGGGCGTGACTAACAGACCTACCGACAGCACGCAGCCGACGGCCTGCAGCGAGGAAACCAGCGACAGCACCAGCAGCCCGAAGACCAGATATTGCATCGCGCGCACCGGCACCCCCTGGGCGGCGGCGACGTTGGGCTCGAACAGGGTTAGGAGGATGGGCCGCATCAGCAGGTTGGTGACCAACAGGGTGAAGGCGCCGATGCCGAAGGCGATCCAGATGTCCGCATTGCCCACCGCGATGATGTCGCCGAAGAGCCAGTGTTCGAGCTCCTGGCGGGTGTCGAGTTTCGGCAGCAAGGCGATGCCGGCGGCGAAGGCGGCGGTGTAGAGCACGGCCAGCGCGGTCCCTTGTTCGACCCGGTTGCCGCGGGCCACGGCGACGGAGCCGAGGCCGACGAGCAGCGCGGCGAACAGCGCGCCGAGGAAGGCGTTCCACTGGCTGAGCGCACCGGTTAGGAAAATCCCCAGGGCGATGCCCGGCAGCATGGTGTGCGAGAGCGCGGAGACCGAGAGCGCGTTGCGCCGTAGCACGACGAAGCCGCTGAAGAAGCCGTTGGCAAAGCCGATGAAACCGGCGGTGACCAGCGCGCGCTGATAGAACGGATTGGTGAGGAGATCGAAATCCATGTCAGTGCGTGGCAGCCGGCTCGTAGAAGGTTTTTTCGATCAACTCCGGGGTGAGGATTTCCGCAGCCGGCCCGAAGGCGAGCGGGCGGGTGGCGAGCACCAGCGCCTCATCGAAGAGCCGCGGCACGGAATTGAGGTCGTGGTGGGAGGCGATCACCAGCCGGCCCTCGTGGGCGAGCTTGGCTAACAGGTCGCCGAGGAGTTGGGAGGCGTTGCGGTCGAGACCGGTGAAAGGTTCGTCGAGCAGCAGCACGTGGGCCTCCTGGGCGAGGGCACGGGCGAGGAACGCGCGCTGTTGCTGGCCGCCGGAAAGCTCGCGGATCTGGCGGTTTTGCAGGTCCATCAGCACCAGCGAATCGAGCGCGCGGTCCACCGCCGCCGTGTCTTCGGGGGAAAATTTCCGCCACCATCCGGTTTGCGGGTAGCGGCCCATTTCCACCAGTCCGCGGACGGTGATGGGGAACGACCAATCGACTTCTTCGCGTTGCGGCAGATAGGCAAATTCGCGCGACCACTTTTTGACCGCCGTGCCGCGCCAGCGGATGCTGCCGGCATCGCGCGGCACCAGCCCGGCGATGGCCTTGAGCAAGGTGGATTTGCCCGCGCCGTTCGGGCCGATGAGCGCCACGCGGTTGCCGCAGGAGGTGGCGAGCGATACATTTTCCAAGGCCCGCACGCGGCGGTAGGAGACGGATAGATTTTCGATCACCAACTCGTGGTGTTGACCGTGGTGGGCGCAGCAATCGTGGTGGAGGTCACTCATTTCGCAGCGGGGAGGGGGAGTTCGAGAAATTCATCGATATCGCCATGGGCATCGAAAACGTGGGTGAAAGTGGGCTGGCCCGGTGCTTCGAGGGTCAGTTTGGCGAAGCGGTGCTCGCCGGCGACGGGCGGGTTTTTCCAGCGAACGATGAGCGAGAGATGGGGATTGGCCGCGTCCAGTTGGAGCTTGCCGGAGATCCGCGAGCCCTCGGGGGCAATCGGCGGATTTGCCACGCCGGTGTCGATTTTCACCGCGGCGGCCGGCGCGGAAAGTAGCAGTTGGTAAGGGACGGCGCTGGCGGCTGCGGCCGGCGTGGCTGCT
>JBIPND010000398.1:0-4055 GCA_044374015.1 Luteolibacter sp.
AAATTTGAAATTGCCCATGTCCATCACCCACCTCACCGATTTCTCCGACCGCATCTCGCCGATGTTGGTCAAGGAGCTGCGCCAGGGCCTGCGGGCGAAGACCTTCATCGCGGTTTTTCTAACTTTGCAGATTTTCCTCGGGATCATGCTGCTCTCCGCCAGCGCCGCATCGACCACCGACCGCGCCGGCAGCGTGGTGTCCGGGATGATTTTCGGGTTCTTCTCCCTCGCCGTGCTGATCGTGCAGCCGCTCCGCGGCGTCGCCGCGCTGGCCACCGAGATCAAGGGCAACACCATCGACATGATGGTGCTCACCCGTTTGAGCGCCTGGCGCATCGTCTTTGGAAAATGGGTGGCCATCGTCAGCCAATCCGCGCTGATCCTCTCCACCATCATTCCCTATCTGATATTGCGCTATTTCTTCGGCGGCATGAATCTCGTCGGGGAAATGGTTTTCCTCGGCCTGCTTTTCATCACCTCGATGGGGCTGACCGCGATCACGGTCGGCCTATCAGGCAGCTCGTCGGTGATCGTGCGCTCGGTCCTGCCGCTGTTCGGCACGCCGATGCTGTTCGGGGCGATCATGGGATTTTTGTTCGGAGATGGTGCGCGGGAGATTGTCGAAATCTGCTCGCTGGACAACCCGGAAGCCACCCTCAACCTCGCCCTGTTCGTCGTGGCGATCACTTATCTCGGCGGGTCCGCGCTGTCGTTGGGGACCTCGCTGATCGCACCGGCCGCGGAGAACCATTCCACGCCGCGGCGTCTGCTCGCGCTGGCGGCGATGGTGATGATGATTCCGGTGATGCTGCGGTCCACGCTCGATATCGAGCTGCTGGCCGCGCTCATCGGCCTGATCGCCGCGCCCGCCATTCTGCTCGCGCTCACCGAGTCCACCCTGATGGTGCCGACGGTGTGCGTGCCGTTTGTGAGACGCGGGCTGCCGGGAAAACTGGCGGGGATTTTCCTCTATCCGGGATTGGCCTCGGGGGTCTTTTTCACGATGTTGCTGACGGCAGTGGCGTTGTTTGTTTTCCAGATCCATCCGACAGCGAGTTACGGCTCGGAGTTTGACGTGATCGTGCTCTCGATGTTAGGGACGCTGCTTTTCCCCGCGGTGCTGCAATGTTTCTTTTTCAAGGGCGAAGGCCAGCGGGTCGCCAACTACATGCTGCTGCTGCTCGGCTCCGGCATTCTAACGGGTATTTTGGCGATTCTCGCGGCCTCGATGTCGAACCATGGATTCCTGTGGGTTTTCGTCTGGAATCCGATGGTCTTCATGGTGATGACCGACTTCGGGAAATTCTCGGATGCGGATCTGTTTATCATGGTGAGCGCGGTGGATCTCATCCTGATCACGATTCTTTTCATCAGGGCGATCAGCCTCTTCAAGGGCAGCCGTGAAGTCATCCAACAAGCGGAAGAGAGCCTCACCGCGCCGGAACCACGATGAACCTGGAAACCCTGCAAGCCTGCCACGGCCGCGCGCTCGCGGTCGCAGCCCGGTTGCGCCTGCCGCTGCGCTCGCGGGTGTGGCGCGGCCAGGCCGGCGAGTTCAGCGGCGGCGGCACCGGCTCGTCGTTGGACTTCCAGGACCACCGCGCGTATTCACCGGGCGATGATCCGCGACATATCAACTGGCAGGCTTACGCGCGGACCGGGAGTTATACCATGAAGCTGTTTCGCGAAGAGGTCAGGCCGGTGGTGGATCTGATCCTCGACGCCTCCGAATCGATGTTTTTCGATCCGGCGAAGGCGGCGCGCACGGCGGAGATTTTCTATCTGATCGCGGAAAGCAGCCAGGCGGTGGGGGCTTCGTTGTCGCTGCATGCGGTGCGTGGCGATGCCTGTCTAACACTCGACCCGGCGTCGCTGCGCAGCCATCGCTGGCTGGAGGCGGCCCGCGCGCTGCCGGCCACGGACGCGGCGCGGGCGCCGGATCTGGCGAAGCTGCCGCTGCGGGCGAATGCGATCCGGGTATTTCTATCCGATCTGCTGTTCCCGGGCGATCCCGAACCCATCCTCCGCCACCTCGGCCTGCGTCATGGCAGCCTGGTGGTTTTTTCGCCCTATCTAGAATCCGAAGCGCGGCCGGCGTGGGCGGGCAACTACGAGTTCATCGATCCCGAGCGCAAATCCCAACACCCGCACCGGATCGAACCGGCGACGCTGCGCCGCTACCTGGAAGCGTATGCGAATCATTTCGACCTTTGGAAACAACACGCGCGGCGCCACCAAGCCGCCTTCGCCCGGATTCCGGCGGAGGAGGATCTGGGCACCGCGCTGTTTCGCGAAGCGGTGCCCGCCGGAGCCTTGGAAGCCAGCGGGTGAGAGGCTCGGAGTTGGACGGGGTGCGTCCGCAGGCGGAAGCGCAAGACACAATTCCAGGCTTTTGGCCGGATCGGAAATCCATTCTTGAAAAACGCCGATCCTTCTGCACACCCGATGGCGTCAGCGCCATCATCCGCCAGAAAATCCGCTAGACCATCCGCTCGCGCATCGCCCGCGCGACGGCTGCGGCGCGGGAATTGACGTCCAGCTTCTTGAACAAGTGCCGGGTGTGGCTGTCGATGGTATGAACACTCACCCCAAGGCGTTTTGCCGTTTCCTTGGCACTCAGACCCTCGACGATCAGCGCAAGCGTCTCCCGTTCGCGCGAGGTCAGCGATACCGTAGGACTCGGCTTGGTCAGGCCCGCCAGCAACTTCACCACGCTTGCGACAATCATCGGCGACATCGGCGAGCCACCTCTGGCAGCTTCATGAATGCCCGCGACGACCTCTTCCGGCAGCGCGGTTTTGAGCAGATAACCGCAGGCTCCGGCACTGATGGCGGCGGAGATCTTTGTTTCGTCCTCGAAGACGGTCAGGATCACCACCCTGCACTTCGGCGAGATTCTCAGCACATCCTCGAGCACCTCCAGCCCGCTGCGCCCCGGCAGCCCGACATCCATCAACAACACCTGCGGATGCTGCTCCGGTCTCGCCCGGCGCAGCGCCAGCAACAACGACTCCGCATCCTCGAAGGCCTCCGTGCCATTCAGCTTGCGAGCGGGGGAACAAAGGCGGAGCAGGCCCTGGCGCAGGATCTCGTGGTCCTCAACGATCCATACGATCGGGTGATTTTCAGTTTCGGTTTCAGTCATGGGTTGGACTTGGGTTTCGTGCTCTAACATTTATTCCAGCGACGGCCGCGAGGCACGGCGAGGATCACGCGGGTGCCGGTATCCGGAGAAGAGTTGAGGGTCATCTCGCCGCGCATGATGGCCGCACGGTCACGCAGGTTCCGCAACCCGTTTCCTTTTCCGTTAGCTGAGGGGGAGAAGCCGCGGCCGTCGTCGCTAATCTCGATTCGGATTCCCTTGCGGGTCGGGCTGAGATGGAATTTCACCTGGGTCGGTTTCCCGTGCCGCAACGCGTTGTGGAGCACCTCCTTGCAAAACAAATAGATTTCGCGCTTGGTCTCGGGGGTGGGCTCCCAGCTCAAGCGCGCGGTCGGCAGCTGGCATTCCAGGGCAACCTCCCGCATCATGCCGTGAGCCAGGCGGTGCATCACGCCCAGCCAGTCCGCGGTGGAATCGCCGCGCCGGTCACCCAACAGATTCACCAGATCGCGCATCGACTCCGCACTTTCACGAGCGACTTTCTCGATGTGGGCGAGGTCCACCTGCAATTGCACCCCATCCTCGTGCTTGGCGAGGGAGGAAAGCAGCGCGATGCTGCCGAGGTTGGAGCCGAGCTCATCATGCAGGTCGCGCGCCAGGCGCTCGCGGTGGCGTTCCCGGTCCAGCAACCGCTGGCGATGGCTGCGCCAGACAAACAAGCCTGCCACCAACGAGATCACCCCCGCGCCGCCGACACTGGCGGCGACCATGAAATGCTGGGTGCTGGCAACCGCCTCGCTGCGGCGCTTTCGGAGATGGTCGCGCTTCCGCTCGAGCACTCGCCGCTGCTCCAGCAAGCGGAACCAAGCGGGCAGCTCCAACAATACACCTCCCTTCGAAACACCATCGGTCAATCCCGCCGGACTCCATTCCTCGTTCTCAAACGAATCGT
>JBIPND010000399.1:0-4051 GCA_044374015.1 Luteolibacter sp.
GACCTGGCGCGCGGGTTTGTCACTGACGGTGCTTTCGGAATAGATCACAGGAATTTTATGAGCCCGGACCTGGTCGATGACTTTCTGGACCTGCTGGGGCGTGCCTTGGGCGTCGGCGTTGATCGGCCAGAGGTAGAGCGGTTTCAAATCGTAGTTCGCGCAGAGGTAGGAGAACGCGCCCTCGCTGCTCACCAACCAGCGTTGCGACTCGGGGATGACCGAGAGTTGCCGGCGGACCGGTTCGTCGAGCGCCTGGATTTTGGCGGCGTAGGCGGCGGCGTTCGCGTTGTAGGTCGCCTCGTTGGCGGGGTCCATTTTCACCAGCGCCTTGCGGATATTTTCCACATAGATCACGGCGTTGGCGGGCGACATCCAGGCGTGGGGATTCGGCTTGCCGGTGTAGGGGCCCTCGCTGATGCCCATCGGGGTGATCCCTTCGGTGAGGATGGCGCCGGGCACATCCTTGACGTTTTGGAAAAACTTCTCGAACCACAATTCGAGGTTCATGCCATTCCAGAGGACGAGGTCGGCGTTTTGGGCTTTGACGATGTCCTTGGGGGTCGGCTCGTAGCCGTGGATTTCCGCGCCGGGCTTGGTGATGGATTCGACCACCGCGGCATCGCCGGCGACCTCGCGGGCCATATCGGCGATGATGGTGAAACTGGTGACCACGCGCTTTTTCCCGGCGTCGGCGGGGTTCGGAGCCTCTCCGCAACCGGCGAGCAGCCCGGCGGTGACGGTGATTGCCAACCGCAGAAACCCTCTGCGGTCCTTCAACAACGAAAATCTGGAGATCACGGCCAAAGGCTGAACCGCCGAATTGTTTCTTGCAACGTAGAATTTTAGAGGAGGCTAAGTTTTCCGCCGTGGCGGCGGTTTCCAACCGCCAAGCCCAAAGAAACCAACGCAGGACGAAACCCATTCCGGCTTGGGATCTTCGCCGCGCCGTCCGGAGTTCAAGCTTTAGGTTGCCTCTTCCAGAGCACGGTGAACCGTGAACTCCGGACCGCTTTGGGGTGGCACACGGCCAGTGGGTTGCGGCGGAGAAACGTCCGAGATCGCTTTACGCGTCGAAGCTTCATTCCGCTGTCCGGAGTTCAAGCTTTAGCTTGCCTCTTCCAGAGCACGGTAAACCGTGAACTCCGGACCGCTTTGGGGTGGCACGCGGCCAGTGGGTTGCGGCAATCGGCCGATCCGGGCGAGACGTGCCAGCCACTTTTCACAAATCCTGAGGCGCGACGGTCTATCAGAATCATGTCGGCAAGCGGCGGGAAACCCGCTGGTTGCGGTGATCACCGGGGATTTGGCGCTTTCGCAAATCGACAAATCCGGCGGGCGCTACAGCAACCGGAGCGCGGCTAAAACTGGCCTGATCCTCGGCTACTCCTAATTTCCCGGTAGCTTCACTTGCGCCCTCTGCGCTTTGGCTTGCCGGGTTTGATTTTGTTGCGGGTCTCCTTGCGGCTCGGCGGCCCGACTTTGGCAGAGGGCTTGGTGTGTGGCTTGCCGTGTTTTTTCGCAATCACCGGGCGCTTGGAAGAGGCGACGTGCGTCCCCTCCGTGGTCGGCCGGCCGGCGACGGCGAAATCGACGAAGCGTTTGTCGAAATCGATGTCGATGACGCGCAGCGGCAGCCGCATGCCTAACTGAATGACTTTGCCATCCGTCGAAACCCACGCCATGCGGTGGGCTTCGAAACGCCAACGGCCTTCGGGGAGATCCTCGCGCTTGACCACGCCGCGCACGCCCATGTCGGGGATCTCGACCATCAGCCCCATCGGGCGGACGTCGGTGATCAGACCGTTGAAAATCGGCGGCTCGTCGGAGCTGGCGACGCGGTGAAGGTATTCCAGCAGCTTGATCTGTTTGGTCTCATTTTCCGCATCGGACGAAGTGCGCTCGGTGTCGGAAATGTGGCGGGAAATGTCGCGCAATTCGGCCTGGGACGGATTGCGGTCGTGCTTGGCGGGAGGGTTTTCCAACAACGGCTGGAGCGCGCGGTGGACGATCAGATCGGCGTAGCGGCGGATCGGGCTGGTGAAGTGGCAATAGTCGCCTTTCGCCAGGCCGTAGTGGCCGATGGGCTCGGCGGAATAGGCGGCGCGCTTGAGGCTTTTCAACAATCCGAGTTTGATCACGTGCTCCTCGGGGCTGCCCTTGGAATCATCCAACAATTTTTGGATGTGGGCGCGGTTGGTGAGGTCGCCGGGTTTGTAACCGTGGAGTTTCGCGGTCTCGGTGTAGTCGAGCAGGCGGGATGGATCGGGATCCTCGTGAATCCGATAGACCGCCGGTTTCATGCGCTCGCGCAGCACTTTGGCGACCGCCTCGTTGGCGGCGAGCATGCATTCCTCGACGAGTTGGTGGCTCTCGGTGTGAATCACGGGATCCGCCAGCACGGCGCGGCCCTGGTCATCAAGGCGGATTTTGATTTCCGGCATTTCCAGGTCGAGCGCGCCATTTTCGAAGCGGCGGCGGCGCATCGCCGAGGCGAGATTCCAAGCCTCCTTGACCATGCCGACGAGCGTGGGATCCGAGCCTGCCGGCGCGCCCTTGCCATCGAGAATGTCCTGCGCCTGCTCGTAGGATAGCTTTGCGCGGCTGTGAATGACGGCGTCGATGAATCTCGCCTTGGTGATGAGCCCGTCTTGGGAAATTTCCAACAGCGCACATTTGGTCAGGCGGTCGACGTTGGGTTTGAGCGAGCAGATGCCGTTGCTCAGCTCGGTGGGCAGCATCGGCAGCACGCGGTCCACCAGATAGGTGGAATTGCCGCGCTCGATCGCTTCCTTTTCCATCGGGCTGCCGGGTTTGATGTAGTGGGAAACGTCCGCAATGTGCACTGCGAGCGTCCAACCGTGGCGGGCTTTCTCCACCCAGATCGCATCGTCGTGGTCCTTGGCGTCGGCGGGATCGATAGTGATGACCAGCTTGTCGCGCCAATCCTTGCGGCGGGCGATTTCCGCGGGCTCCGGTTCTTCCGGCACCGCCCGCGCTTCGGCGAGGACGTCATCGGGAAACGAGGTGCGCAGGCCGAAGCGGTGGATCACGGAAATCATGTCCACCCCCGGCTCGCCCGGCCAGCCGAGCACTTCGATGACCCGCCCGCGCGGGGTGACGTTGCGGTCCAGCCATTCTTCGAGATCGACGACGACCAGTTGCCCGGGCATCGCGGTGGTGTCGCCGATCACATCGACTCGGCCGTCGATCGCCTTGTCATCGCAATCGACCCAGCCGAATCCGCCCTTCTTTTGATAGACGCCGACCAGTCTGCCGGAGCGGCGGGAGAGGACTTTTTCGACCTTCGCGCGGATTTCCTCGGAGGGCTCGGGCATCAGCTCGCTGCGGGTGCGGAACGGGCGGGGCGTCGGCTTGATCAGGGAAACGAGCACCTTGTCGCCATCGAGTGAAGTGCCGACGTTGCGGCGGTCGATGAGGATGCGGGAGTTGAGGGTGAAATCGATGCCGGTGGCGATGTTCTGCGCGTCGGTGATTTCGGGGAAAAAGAACGCGTGACCTTTCGGATGGAATTTGAGGACGCCGGTGAGCTGGTTTTTCGGTGCCGCGTTGGGGAGTTGGTAGCAGGATTTTTTTCCGAGGTTCAGCGCGCCTTCCTTGACCATCGCATCGAGCGTGTTGCGCAATTCCGTGACGCGGGGTCCGGGGAGTTTGAGGGCGCGTGCAAGCTGCGATTTGGAAAGGGGATTGCCACTTGCGGAGCGAAGGGCGTCGAGGATGGAGTCGCGCAAATTGATGCCGGGCATGCCGCAGCATGTCTGCGGGTCCCTTCCACCGCAACGGCAAAGGCGGGGATGGGGGCTGGAATTGGAAATTTATCCGTCTTAGAGCCGCCAATGCATGGAGTGCGGTGGCAGAGCGCAGCGGCGACACCGCTTTGGATTCTTCTGCGAAGGCAAGGTGCCGGTGCTGCTTAATCATCCAAAGCGGTGTGGCGCTTCGCTTCCCACCGCAGTCCAAAGGGGTGCCAATGCATGGAGTGCGGTGGCAGAGCGCAGCGGCGACACCGCTTTGGATTCTTCTGCGAAGGCCA
>JBIPND010000400.1:0-4044 GCA_044374015.1 Luteolibacter sp.
TGATTCAATAAGTCTCAGGGAGCCATCGATCTCCACTTCCACCCAAGCATGACCACTGCTGTCCACCTTGCCCCATACCACCCAAGCATTGATGCCTAAATGCAGAAGCATGGATGCTAGCAAAATTGAATGGTCTTCGCAATCTCCCTCACCGCGTAACCAGGTTTCTGGGGCAGGAAGCCAGCATTCTTGGATGCCTTCACGCTGAAAAGGATCGTAGCAATAATCCACCTGACGGGCGACTAAAGCCCATGTCGCAAGGCATTTTTCCTCGGGGGTGCCGGAAGGAGTTTTTAAACTCGTCGGCCACCATGCCTTCACTAAACTTGCAGGACTCGTGACCCCACCTCCAGCGGTAGGGACCAGCATGGAAATGACTTGATCGCAATGGCTTAGAGATTGCAGGCCTCCGTCCAACCACACTTCCCACTCATTGGGTGTGCTACAGTGCGGACAAGACACTTCGTATTTAGCAATTGTATTTGCCTGAGTGTCGGGTGGCGTTTCTCGCAGGAGTTCCGACACGATCCTCCTCTCCGTAAGCGTGACAGCCTTCCTATGCCGACGCGGTAGCCAGAACATTGCCATTTCAGCCTTCGGAGATTTTTCCCAACCCTGGCGGAGAATCTTATCCATCCGCGCGGCGAGATCCTCTAAATATCCGTCCTCCTTCAGCAACTCATGCACGGCATTCGACAAGGTACGACCCGTCCCGAGGGGTTCTACAAACCAGACAACTGCCTTGGCGAAGCGCTTCATCGGGCCATCCAAGCGAAACGCCAAGACTTTGCCAAAAAATCCCGAAGAGGGGAGATCCACTTCAAGTCCGCGAGTCAATGCGTAGGTCAATCCTGGCAAGAATCCCGCATGAGCCGTGCCCCATTGTGCGGCTTCTGAAAAGAACGCTTTCAACGCCTGAAGGTATTCCTCCTGGTTTTCAATCACCGCATCCGTGGGACACAATAACAGCGGCCTTACCCGTGCACGCCACTCATACATATAGGCAAAGCAGGGGCTGGGTCGATCCTGATCATCCACGCGCTCAATCAAACGCGATGTGACATGAACGCCTGAGGCGGAGCCAAGTTCAGCCCAAATGATGCCATGCGCAGGACCACCATAACCCGTGGATACCTGCCATGAATCCGTGGAAGGTTCCGCTAGAGGATCCCCCTTGTCCGCGCTGGGAGCGACTTCGCCGGACCAATTCATTTCGATCTTGGGATGAATGGCATCGCTGCCATTGTCCCTGAACTTGGTGGCGTCGATTTCCAAGCCTCTTGATGCCACCTCACGGATGCGGTCGGGGCAGAAAATACGGTGCCTCTTTAGTAGAAGCGTGTCCGCGTAATGCAATTGTGAACGGCCAATTTCCGATCCCTCATTGCCGAGCCAGAGCACGCTGGTTCCCGCGGCATGACTGGCAGACTCGTCGGCAACTGAGAGATAGAGAAGACCGGGCGCACTTTGGCCGGGAATCTCCCTGGCCACAGGTGATGGCCCCGGATCCGGAATCCAGTGACAGTCCACGCGCTCGAGGTATTTGAAGCGATCTTTGAGTGAAATGTAAGAGCCAAGTTTGGCGAGATAGGGACGCGCACGCCGTTCCGACTCCGGAAGCAGCTCGGGTAAGTCCAAAACCAAGGCGCCGGCAGTCTTGGCGAGAAGCCTGCCACCTGTCTGCGTGGGGATATCCAGGCCGAGCTGACCCCAGCAGCGGCGACTCACCGGACTCTGTGGATCGATGAAACGAAGAATGTTGCGGAGGTGGGATTCCGCCATACCACGACCACTGCGATCGACGATCAGGGGAGTGATCCGGTCACTGCTAACGATTTCCCGGCGATCTCTAACCCGAATCATGACGAGCGAGTTCTCGTGCCGGTGGGCGCGGAGGGCGAACACCGCTTCTAGGCCACAGGCGGCCTTCATCAAAATCGCACTCATGTCGCCATCCACCGTTTCGACCTGATCACCGCAGTAACAGACCTTGATCTTGGAATTCTGATACTTGGTCTGGTAATCAAGAGTTTGGCGCTCCGCCTCCTCAAAATCGATTCCCTTGCGGAGCAGAATCGAGGCCTCGCCAGACTGGCCTAGCGCTGACGCAAGTTTGTCAATGGCGTCATCGACCGAGTCGCAGACCACATCGACTAGGATCGTGGCCGGCAGGGGCCGATGCCGCAAGCGAATGACCTGCCGGCTCTCATCGATGACCCCAGCGTCCCCCATCAGACGCGACACGGCAAGATTGCGGCCTGTGTCGGTCAGGCTTGGGAAGACCACCACGCAGGCACGCGGCAGCATTTCTGACTCAAGGAAAAGCCGATGCTTGTCGAGAATGAAGGGGAGATGGGCGCGCACCTCCACCGGGTGCTCGAGCCAGTCGTCCACCAGCATGGTGCTGTAGTGGACCATCAGGCTCCTTGCCGTCTCGTAATCAGTTCCCTCGCGAACCATCTGACCGGGCAGTGTTTGCTCCCAGAGTTCGGGCGTGGTCACGCAGATATCCGGGGGGGCCTCGCCGCGGCTCGCGCGACTCCAGGCATCCTGAATCGAACCCAACGTCGCGTAGGGGGCGAGGTGAATGGATTTGATCCGGCTGCGGAGCCGTTGAAGGGCGAACTCGATTCTTCCCAGATCGGCCACGAGCATCACCGTGCCGGTCCCCTGACCCAGAAGGGTGAGCAGCGCCATCGCATCGAGAACTGAAGACCGCCCGCTACCCGCAGGGCCTTCAAGGATCATCTCAAAGCCGGTTCCATCGACCCTGCCCTCTGGGTCATCAATGCAGCGCATGCCGAGATCACTAAAATCACGCAGCGCCTTGAATTGATCCAGTGTCGGGCGCTTCCCATCGAAGAGCAGGTCAAATGAAGCATCCTCGCAGGCCTGCGATACATCGCCCGAGTCAGGAGTCAGCTCACGCGCGGGCTCCGGGCTGAGCCCGCATTCCTGGGCAAGCTTGATCGTCCACTCGATGAGCTGCCTGCACCGTTCCTCAGCCTCGTCCGCTGCACGTTCAGCCTCGTCCTCCGCATTTCCTCCCAGACCGAATACCCGGAGCAGCCTTCGCCATAAGGAAAGATTTTTTCCCGAAGCAGCGCCGGTCTTGCCTTCTTTCGACAGCTTCAGCCCCTGAATCCACGATAGGAGATTGAATGCGAAGACCACCGCACTCATCGAGCAGAGGGCCATGCAGAACTGGCGAATTCCATCCAAGGTCATCAAAAGAGGGAAATGCTCGATCACCCCCTGCGGCAAATGTGTCTGAACCCATGTCGCTGCGGCATTCGAGGCGGCACCCAGTGAAAACAGGGGAAGAAGCACGCCCCCTGAAAACCAGGGAATCATTGATGCCCGGGACGGTGGTGCCGGCAACAGCAGGGATAGCGTCACTGCAGGCGTGAGCGCGATCAACGCACCGAAGAAGCGGATCTCGAAGGGCAGACCAGGGGCAAAGGTAAGCACGAGCGGAAGGACAAAACCAGCCAATGCAACCACGACGGCCGTCGCAGGACTGAATGAAACCGGCAGGTCCCGCTGCCGGGCGAGATCCCCTGCCTGCTTCCGCAATGCCATTCGAAATTGAAATGAGGCAGCAGCCATCATCCCGGCAATGAAAGCGGCAATCCCCGCGACCTTCCAGCCAGAGTCACTCACAAGCCAGGTTCCGAACGCGGGAATCATACGATCGATGCCCTGACCGCGCAGCCAAAGGTAAGTTAGGAAAAGATAGAGGAATACGGCCGCTCCGACCAAGCCTCGCCGGATCCAATCACTGCCCTTCTCCAGCCAGTAGGGATGCGACGAAAAAAGCCCGAGATGCACATCGCGGTATTCGCGATGACTCGACTTGGTTGGTGTTGGCTTCTCACTTGTCATGATTGATTCATCGATGGCAGGAAGTTTAAGCGCTGCTGATTGTTGGTTTGCTTGATGCGGAGCGGGCACTCGCCGTAAAGCACCGCCAGGATGCCTTCGCTCAATTCAATCTCGGCAGGGTGTTCGAATCCGCTTGATTCGAAAGCCGATTGAAAACCC
>JBIPND010000401.1:0-4034 GCA_044374015.1 Luteolibacter sp.
CCCTCGAAGGCGCGCTCGAACATCACGGCGTCACCTGCGTCGTCCAGTCCGCCATCGAAATGAAAAACGTCGCGGAAACCTTCATCCGCCGCAAAGCCGAGCGCCAGTTGGACGAGGGAAAGGTCGTGATTTTCGCCGCCGGCACCGGCAACCCGTTTTTTTCCACCGACACCACCGCCGCCCTCCGCGCCAGCGAAATGGGCGCGGATGTGATCCTCAAGGCCACCCAGGTGGACGGCGTTTACGACTCCGACCCACGCCACAACTCCGATGCGGTGCGCTATGAAACAGTCACCTTTCATGAGTGCCTTTCACAGCGCCTGAATGTGATGGACGCCACCGCTTTCAGCCTGTGCATGGACAATCACGTGCCGATCATCGTGTTCGACCTCGGCCCCCACGGCAATCTCTCCCACGCCCTGCGCGGCCTGCCCATCGGCACCCTGGTCCACGGCGACTGAACCCAAAATTTCCAACCTCCAATCTCATATCCCCCATGGACCCCGAAGAAGCCATTTTTGAAGTCGAGGACGCGATGACCAAATGCGTCGATTACCTCATCCACGAGTTCGCCGGCGTGCGCACCGGCAAGGCCAGCCCGGCCTTGATCGAGAACCTCGACGTGCATGTCCACGCCTACGGAGCCGTCTCCAAGCTGAAGAGTCTCGCCATCATCAACTCGCCCGAACCCCGGATGCTGGTGGTCCAACCGTTTGATCCGGCCACCACCCGCGACATCGAGCGCGCCATCCGCGAGTGCAAACTCGGCCTCAACCCGGCCGCCGCCGATCGCTCGATCCGCGTGCCGATCCCCGAGCTTTCCGAAGAGCGCCGCCGCGACATGGTCAAAATGATCAAACAACTCGCCGAAGAAGCGAAAGTCCGACTCCGCGCCGCCCGCAAGGACGGCATGGACGCCGCTAAAAAAATGAAGGCCGAAAACTCGATCACCGAAGACGGCCAGAAGGTTTTCGAAAAGGAAGTCCAGGACCTCACCAACAAGTTCGCCAAAAAAATCGACGAGAGCGCCGTCGCCAAGGAGGCCGACCTGATGAAGGTCTAAGGAGGTGGGACCTTGCTGTCCCTCTCTTCCGCTGCCGGAACGACTACCGGGCACTGGCTTGGGGCGCAAACGGACCGTCTCCGCGCATTCGCACTGCGGCGAGACGCCACAGCCACACTGGCTTGGGGCGCAAACGGACCGCGAGATTCATCTCGCCTGAGAATGGGGGGGAAAGGTGAGGACCAAGGAGGGCCGGAACGTCACGCGTTGGGCAGCTCTTTCTCCGCGCATTCGCACTGCGGCGAGACGCCACAGCCACAGTTTCAGCCACAGCTCGATGGTCGATATCAAGCCGGCCGCCGTCCGGCTTCCTCCAGCGTCTCCAGCAGCGCGTTGAAAACCTCGGGTTCCAGCGCGCGGTTGGGCGTGCCCTTGAGGCAGGAGTTGAACCATTTCAGCAGCACTGCGCGCCTCTCGGAGGGAAACGAGCGGGTGAAACCGGCGTCGCCGCTTTCTAACGTTCCTTGGTCGCGCCGGCCGTGGGCGCGGGCGAGCATGCTTTGATAGCGCGAAAGCGCGCCATCCAACAGAATCCACGGGAAATTCGGATTTTTCGGCGGCCCCACGGTGAGTGACTTGCCCTCGCCGCCGGCGAGTTTCACTTTGCCGCGCAGGTCGAACCGCAGGTCGGGCAGGCTGCCGCCCTTGAACCACGCGGCAATCCCGCCGCCCAGCGCGCCGATCACCGTGCCGGCCCCATGGCTGAGGCCGCCGGTCGCGGCATCGACCGCCAACCCGGCGGAACCGCCGACGACCGCGGAAATGGCCGCGAGCTGCGCCCGGCCGAGGCCCCATTTGGTCCAGGTTTCGGCGCTTTCCAGATCGATGCCGGCGAAGGCGTCCGCGCTGGAATCCGCCTTGAGCAGGTGGTGGCGGTGGATGGCCAGCATGTTCTCGAAGCACTTGCGTTCGATCACGGCGAGTGCGGTGAAATACTGTTTGGAGAGCAGTTCGGTTTTCCACTGGCGGCGTGACGGCACCGCGAGATCGCGTTCTTCGAGCGTGGCGTGCACCCGCAGCGCGAGCGCCTTCTCAAGGAAGCTGATCAGCACTTCCGCCGCCTCCTCGCGGCGGCGCTGCCATTCGTTTTCCACCAGGGAAATGGTCTCTTCCAGTTTGCCGCGGTGCTGCTCGTCGATGTCTAACAAGGATTGCAGCAGCCGCAGCCGTTCCTCATAGCGGGCGTGATGGGCATCGAAGGTTCTCACCAGATTGAACGCGCCGCCGAGCCGCGACTTCCACGCCTCTTCGTCCGGTCCGGGAGCTGAGGCGCGGCGGTTCAACAGCGCCAGCCGCGGCCTGCCGGTCCAGCGGAGAATCTCCATTTCCGCTAGGAAATCATCGCGCAGCGGTTTCGCCGGATCGACGACGTAAAGCACGCCCGCGCCTTCGAGCAGTGGCTCTAACAGGCGTTTCTCGTCGCCGAATTCGCCGCCCGCCCCGGCCACGAATTTCCTCAGCGCCTCGACGCCCGGGGTGCCCTCGCCGTGGATCTGCTGGATCGCCCGCATCGCCTCGACCGCCTGCGTGAACCCCGGAGTGTCGATGAAGCGCAGGCACTCGCGATCGTCGAACACCACCCGATGCAGCTGGCAGCGCGTCGTTTCACCCGGTGTCGGGCTGACGCGGATGAGCTCGTCGTCATCGATTTCCAACAGGGTGGCGAGCACCGCGGATTTCCCCATGTTCACTCTCCCGACGACGGCGAAGGTCGGGATATTCGGTTGGACCCATGCACTCATGATCCGGGAAAATCATTCGGCCACCTCGAGGGCGGCGCGGTCGGTGAAGGTGATGTCCGCGCGTTGCGTGCCGGATTCCCGCCGCACCACCAGCTTGCCGCGCAGACGGATATTTTTGCCGACAAGCCGTGCGAGCGCGTTTTTGTTAACCCCGGGGCCGGCAGAGCGGACGAGCACGCTGCCGCGGGTCGAGTCCGGCGTCGGCGGGTCTGAGAACTGCAGGAACATGAAATCTTCCGGTTGCGAAAAATCGATTTTCCGCAACACCCCTTGCACCACGACCTCGCGGTTTTCCTGCGCGAGAAGCCGAGGATCATCCGGCGCGAAGACCACGTTGTTAGGCCCGGATTCGTCGATCGGTGCGGACGTCCGGGCGGCTTCTTCCGCCGCGAGTTCCGCCGCAAGTTCCGCCAGACCGCCGCGCGCCCGCTGGGGCGAGGGTTCACCCTGATAGAGCACCCAGCCTAGCAACCCGGCCATGACCAGGCACAGCCCGATGATCGTGAGCAACTGGCCGTTCAGCCGCTTTTTGGGGGCTTTTCCCGCTTGATAGGCCACCATGGGCCGGGTGGCTTCACGCACCAGGTGCTGGGTGGGAGTGGGGGGTTCCAAGCCGGTGGCCGCCGCTAACATTTCGCGGGCTTCATTGAGGCTGGTGGTCGCGGAGGCACCGCGCAACCAGCGGAGCCACCCGCCGAGGCCTCTGCCCGCCTGATCGTTCACGGTCTCACCCTGCCAGCCCATCAGCTCTTCAGTTAGAGTGATGATCGATTGGAAATCGCGGTCCTCCTCGCCGCGGCCCAGCCACTTGAGAGGGGAGATCCAGAAGGTCACGCCGCGGCCGCCGTCCTCGCGGTCGACCACGATGCTATCCAGTCCGGTTTCCACCCAGATGCCCTCTTCCGCCAGCACTAACGACAGCAACTCACAGACCTCCATGGCCCGCGTGAGCACTTGGATCGCTTCCGCGGCGCTGAGCGGCTTGCCCTGGCGGTGGACTCTCAAGGTCTCGCCCTCGATCCACTCGGTGGCGATGAATGGCATGCCATCGACCGGATCGCAACCGCCGCTGATCACCGCGCGCAGCCCGGGGTGGTGGATGCCGGCGAGGCGACCGATCGCGATTTCATAGGCGATCTGCTGCTCGCCCTGCAAACCCTCACCATCCGCGCCGAAGGGAAAAAACCTGCGCACGGCGACGGCCGCGTGGGTTTCCACATCCATCGCAT
>JBIPND010000029.1:0-12260 GCA_044374015.1 Luteolibacter sp.
AGTGAGCGCGATGGGAATTTCAACGAAGGCGTGGCTGCCCGCTTTCATCGCGCCAATGGCCTGCTCGGCGTGCAGCTCCCATGGAGTGGCGATGAAAACAGCATCCGGTTTGGTTTCTTCCAGCATCTTGCGCCAGGCATGGTCGTCACCCGTGTAGAGTTTCGGGCGGTGCCCTTTGGCCTTGGCGTTGTCTCCGGAGCGTTGCGCGCGTCCGGCGTCGAGATCGCAGATGCCGACGATTTCCGTGCCCTCGATCGCTGCAATCTGCGACGCGTGACCGGAACCCCGTGCGCCGACGCCGATGAAGGCGCATTTCACTTTCTCCAGTTTGGGCGCGGCGAAACCTCCCATGTATTTTGCGCTAGCCGGGCGGGATGGGGCGGTGGCCTGGGCTTGCGCGAAAGATGGCAGCGAGGCCAGGCCGGCAGTGAGCCCGCCAAGGGTCTTGATGAAGCTGCGGCGCGGGGTAAATTCGTTAGATTCGGGTGTCATGGGATTGTCTGTCTTGATGATATTCATGAGTGATGAAGGCGATGCGGAAGGTTGGGCTCGTTCCGCATAAGTGTGGGCTTCAGGGAACGGGCTTGAGCGTGATGGAGCGCAGGTTCACCAGCCCTTGGCCGTGGATGGAAATCGGCCGCGCATGGAGTGAGAGCAATCCCAGCTGGCATTGGGCTTTCCATCCGCTCCTTGGATCAGGGCATCGGCCACCTCGAGAACGACTTTGCGATCAGGTGCTTGGAGCACATACGGGAGTTCCTCGACGCGTGGCGTTCCTTCGAGATCGAGGGCGAGGACCGGCAACAGCATCTCGGGTGAGGCATCCGGAATACGGATCGTGGCGGGCGATTGGCCTGAAATTTCCAAGTCCGGCGCGTCGGTGCCGAGCAGTCTCGCGCGCTTGACGGTGTTGAGAAGCCCTTCAAGGCGGATCACACCGGAGTCCGGCCATTCGTCGAGGTGCCGGTAGAGATACTGCCGGTTGGCGTCTCCCTGCGGATGCTGCCAGTCAATCCATGAGTAGTAAAATCCCGGGATTACTCCCGCGGAGCGGAAGGCATTGGCATATTCGGCAACCAAGTCGCGGCCCTTCGGCGATAGGTTGGTGCCACCGGTCATGTCGTTTGCCTGCGACCACGGAGCCTTGCTGTTGAACCGAGTGTATCCTTCGTGGTGTTTGGTGGTCAGAACCGCATACTCCATGCGGGCGTCGCGTGCCAGAGCCGCCCATTGTTGCATGCAGTCCGGATCAGGCGGGAACAAGGGTTTGAGCGACTCGCCATACTCCGGCTCGGGCACCTTTGCCCACGCCTTGATCCACTCGGCATAGTGTTGTTCGTATTTCCTGCAGTCTGCGGCTCGGGCGGCCAGTAACCGCCAGCTGCGCTGTAAAGCCCCCAGTGGATAAACATGCCAAAGCGGGCATCTTCGAACCAAGCACGACGCTCTTTCCGGGTATCGGCAAGTTCACGGATCCCAGCGTAGGGCGCGACCTCAGGGTCGGCGGAAACGGTGGGAGCTGTGATGAGGGCAAGAACGAGGATGCTGGCGCAGGATTTCATCGGACCAATCAGGTGGCTGTGGTTACCGGATGGGTGATAAATCTTTTAAGCGAATGATCAACGATTCTTACAAAAATCATCTGCTTAATTCTTTTCATCAGAATGTTGTTCCGAATGACTCATTCAGCATGCAACTCCTTGTCCTTCAGTAAGAAGCCGAACTGGTCTTGCGGCAGGCATTGGACATGTTCGAGCCTGGTGTGGTGCCTCGGAGTCTTGATTCCGGAGAGTCTCAGCTGGGCGGATCAGGGCTGGATACTTGCCGCACCCTTGCGAAACGGCGGTTAGAGTTGCTGGAAGTAACGGATTTACAGATCCCGGGTCGGTCTTTTTTTTCCAAGGGGATGCTCCAGAGTGCCGTGACTCACACCAGAGGTGAAACCCTGCATTCCTGAATGATTTTCCCTGCCAGATTTTTCATCCTGAATGTCAAGAACGTCGCGTCAGCCTCACCTTCGATCCAAGTGGCTCGTTCGGGTTGTGGACCGCCACCGACCAACTGGGCGTAGGGAAACGCTTCATTTGCCTCCGTCCAATACGGTTCGTGGGTGTGGCCTGAAACCACCACTTGCGCTTTCCAAGCGACCAGCGCGTCGTGCCAGGCATCCCGGCTGAAACGACTGAAGAAGTCATAGGCCTGGCTGTTGTATTCTGCTTTGGCGATATTCCGCTCGACCTTCCAACGCAACGGGATGTGGCAGAATACAATCCGATAAGGCGCATTCCGCATCTCCGGCACCTGCGTCACTTCGCGCAGCCATTCGGCCTGTTCCTGGCGGAGAACTTCAAAGGCCACCCGACCACCGAAACTCGGATGGCCATCCGGCTTGTCTTCTCCAGTGTGCAGACAAACCACGGCAACCGGGCCGCTGCGAAAGGCATAATAAGGACGGCCATCCGGAGTCGCCACGAAATCTCTCATCCGGTAGGCCCATCGCCCGCGCACCTCATGGTTTCCCCAGACCATCATCAGCGGGCGGCCATCGGTGAAATCAGCCCCTGCAGGCGAAAGCAAGGTGGGTGCCAGCCACGCCTCCTGATGCCAATCGTTGCAGGTGTCCCCGTTCCATACCATGAAATCGGCTTTCGGCGTATTTTCATGAAGAGCGCGGATCGTCTCGTGATGCTCGTGGGTGTCATTCCACACCACAAAGGTCGATTTCTCCGCCTTCGGATCGAGAGTCCGGAAAACCTTCCACGCCGATTCCTCGCGGAGCTTCCGGTCGGCAGATTCGGTGATGGATCGGATCGCGTATTCCCTGCCGGGTGCCAGTCCGCCGATTCTTACCCGCAAGGTCTCGTCGCCTTGGGGGGACAGGCCGAAGCTATCAGCTGTGGCGACACCTGAACTCTTCCCGGATTTCCACTCAACACGTCCGATGCACAGTTGGGAGACGCCCCATAACAATTCCACCCCGTCATGACGCGGTGCCATCAACGCCAGCGGAGTGGTCACCAAGGGCTTGGATTGGTCTTGCGGCTCCGCCGCTTGGCCGGTCACCACCGAGAGCCCGCCCGCCATCGCCCCGATAAATCCACGCCGTTTCATAGGGGATTCATACGAACTTTCAGGATTGGTTTTTCATGTGGCGTTCCAATCGCCTTGTCAGCGTTTTGGCCGTTCGCGGGTGAGTGTTGGCGACGGGTTGATGGCTTGCCCCAGAAGGTTTGCTCGGTGCTGACGGAGTTTTGGAAGGCGTTGATGAGAGCTTCGAGTTCGGCGACGCGGGCAGGTTCATCGGGATGGCGGTCGATGCGTTCGTGGGGGTCCTGTTCGACGTTGAAAAGGAGCGGGGAGGAAGGGGAGGCGGTGAAGCCGTAGTTGTTGCCGGTTTGGGAGTAGATCTTGATGTGGAGTTTCCACGGGCCTTTGCGGACGGCGTAAACTTGGTTGTCGGGGCTGCCGGTGTAGATGAATTCGAAGTCCGGGATGGTGCCGGAGAAGGTGGTTGGATTGAGCAGCGGGCGTATATCGCGGCCATCGAGGGTGCGGCCGGTGGGAAGTGGTTGACCGGCGAGGGCGAAGGCGGTGGGCAGGTGGGCATGTTGGGAGCGAGGTAGATGAAGAAGGGACCGGCCTTTTTTTCGCGGATAAAGTCCACGGTGGCATCGGCGTAGCGTTTGGTGAGCCCTTCCTGGATGGGGATGTTGGTGGCGATGTCTTGTGAGATGAAATTGTAGCCGGTGATGGGATTGTTGGCGGCGGCGGGGCCTTCCATGAGATTGGCGCCGGGCTTGTAATCGTTAGAGACGTTGGTGCCGAGCCAACGTTGGAACCCATGGGCAAGAGGCAGCGAGTTCGGGGTGTTGGAATTGCCCGGATTTGGGTTTCCCAAATGCCATTTTCCAAACATGGCGGTGGCGTAGCCACGGGCGGAGAGGCCTTCGGCGAGAGTGGTCTCGCTTGGGTGGATGTGGCGGGTGGAGTGGGGTGAGAGGGCCCAGGTGCCGAAGCCCGAGCGGCGGGGGTTGCGACCTGTTAGAAGCGAGTAGCGGGAAGCGGAGCAGGCGGGTGAGGCGGCATAGAATTGCGGGAAATTCGCGCCATCGCGGACGAGGGAGGAAATGTTGGGCGTGTGGATGGAGGGGTTTCCGGTGTGGGAGAAATCGCCGTAGCCACCATCGTCGAGGAAAATGACGATGAGGTTGGGTCTTTCCAAAGCCGGGCGCGCCGCTGCGGTGACGGTGAGCAGGGCGGCGAGGAATGCGAGGGCGCTGCCCATGGCGGGAGACTTCAGAAGTAACCGTTGGGACGGAGCGGCCTGCCGGGAAAGGCCTTCCTGACCTCCGTAACCTTGGCGAAGCAAGCGGAGAAGTAGGTGGCGAAACCCGGTGGGAGGCAAAATTGTATTTCTTTGCATCGGCTATTACTCATCTTTCTGACAGGTAATCTCCTTTCCGGACGGGTTCCGGTCAAGTTTTCTTGAAAGCGGCAGGGTCACATCAGTGTATCGAGGATGAGGTTGTGGTCGGCCAGCGGGAAGAGCCGCCGCCCCTTCGCTACGATGATCGCGGCATCGCCATCCCGCCGCCCAAGGGCGCCAAGCCGGTGAAGGTTCCCATCAAGGAGAAGCGCACCCGCACGCTCTATGCGGCCGATGTCATGGCCAGCCGTCCGCTCCAGGAAAAGTTCAATGCCTAGATGAGGGAGCACGGGCAGGCGGTGCATATCGACTGCGGCGACCAAGTGATTTTCTGGAAAAGCAAGGAGGCGGTGCGCGCGGAACGCAAGAAAATCAACGAGGCGTTGGTGATGTTCCGCACGGCGTATGAGGAAAAAGGACTGTTGCCGAAAGCGCGGGACCCGTTCCCCAGTCCCGCTGAGGCTGCGGCCTTTCTCATCCGCAACGACCGCTTTGTATTCCCCGCGGAGACGCGGGCGCAGCGCAAGTGGCCGCGCTATCCGCTCAACGCGCCCTGGCCCACTCTCACCCTGCTCGCTGCGGACGACCAACCGCTCCGCGAGCGCGAGGAGCGTTGGGTGGCTTTCCGGGACAAGGGTGAAATGAGAACCTACGGCGAATACATCGGCCCCATCGCACAGCAGTTCGACATGCAGTCCGCGCGCCGGCTCAGCCCCCATCCGTTCCACCACCAGACCTATCAGATGATGGCCAAGGATGGCGGCGTGTGCGGAACCATGGCCAACATGGGCGTGCGAACCTACAACACCCTGGGTATTCCGGCCTGCACCGCCGGCCAGCCTGGCCACTGTGCGCTCATCCTCTTTTCCCACGATCCGGCAAAGAGCCTCTATGAATGCAAGGGAGGGCAGTTCGCCACCGGTGGGCCGGAGAAAACCAGCCCCCACACGCCCTGGTGTTTCGGGGATGTGGACGCGCGCAGGCCGATGATCCACTATCAGACGATCGGGTGGGCGGTTAATTACGGACTTCAGGCCTATCTGGATTCCACCCTTGCGTGGCGGATGTTCTGCGAGTTGCCGTCATCCGGTCGCCACTCCTGCGGGACGGCGCTTTTGGAAAGCGCCGTCGCACTCAATCCGTGGAATATCCTCGCCGTGAGCGAGGCTCAGCAGCAGGCATCCACGCAGGAGGCGCAGATCCGCGTCTGGAAGTCCTTCTCCGCCGCTTTGGAAGCGTCTGCAAAACCCGGCAGCCCTGCGGATCCTATCTATCAGAAATTTATCCGCGAGGGGATGTTTGCCAAAATCGCCGGCCAGCCGGCACCAGTCGACGCGGCCTCCGCACGCATTGTGCGGGATTATCTGGAGCGTTTGTAATAGTTAGTCCTTGCTCTGTTGAACGACCCTTCGTCACTGCTGGGCGCTTCTCACCAGCGTGGTGCCATCAGGCCGGACTGCCAGGCGGCGAGTTTTCCGGCGAGTTCATTGAGTTTTTCCGGATGCTCGGCGGCAAGGTCGCCGGACTCGGCGATATCCTTTGAAAGTTGATAGAGTGCCGGCTTTGCCCCGGCTTGGTCGATGACGAGTTTCCAATCACCATCGCGGATGGCGGCAGGCCCATCCTTGCCTTGGGTGCGCCAGAAGAACGGCCGTGGTGGGAGGGTGGCGGTCTCGTCGCTGAGGAGCTTGGCGAGGCTCAGGCCGTCGAGTTTCCAAGATTCCTCCACGGTGCCGCCGGCGATTTCGACAAAGGTCGGGAGCCAGTCGAGGGAGATGACCGGAGTTTCCACGCTGCGGCCGGGCTTGATCTGCTTGGGCCAGCGCATGGCCATGGGGACACGGATGCCACCTTCATAGACCTGGCTCTTGCGGCCACGGAGAGGAGTGTTGATCGCTCCGGTGCTGGTTTGCCCGCCATTGTCGTTGGAGAAAACAACGAGGGTGTTTTGCGTGAGTTGGTGCTGGTCGAGGCATTTGAGGATGAGCCCGCAATTGTCATCAAGGGATTTGACCAGTCCGGCATATTTGCGGCGATCCTTGTCAGAGATCGAGCCGAGCGTAGCGAGAATTTCCGGTTTGGCTTGAAGGGGGCTGTGAGGAGCGGTGAAGGAAACGAAAAGAAAGAACGGCTTGTCCTTGTTCGCCGTGATGAAGTCGCAGGCACCTTGGCCGATGCGGTCGGTGACGTAGCCACTTTCAGGTGTCAGTTTCCCATCAAGAAGGAATCCTTGGTGGGGGGTGGGACGCTTCATCGGGAAATAGTTGCGCGCACCTTGTAGCAGGCCGTGGAAATGATCGAATCCGCGCTTTTCCGGGTGATAGGCATCGGGGTATCCGAGGTGCCACTTGCCAATCAGGCCGGTGGTGTAGCCGAGAGGTTTCAGGCGGTCGCCGATGAATTTTTCATCGAGCGGCAGACCGCCCTCCATATAGCCGGGTGGGATGTTTTTCTCATGGCCGAAGCGTTGCTGGTAGCGCCCGGTGAACAATCCGGCGCGCGACGGTGAGCAAACGGCACCGCTGACGTAAGCTTGGCGGAAAATCACGCCCTCCTGTGCCAGTCGGGTGAGATTCGGGGTGAGTGCCGCGAGCGTGGGATCCGCCGCAGCCTGGAAGCCGAAATCGGCGTATCCCGCGTCATCAGCCAACAAGACGATGATGTTGGGCTTTTCCACTGCGGCGATGGCGAATGTCGCCGTGAGCCAAAGAATCGGGAGATATGTATTCATGGGTAGCTGATAGGGTCAATCGATGCGGGTGTGAGTGGCAGGGTTGATCGTAATGGGCCAGCCGGGGTAGGGCTTCTTGTCCTTGGCATTGGGACCGGCGGTGTAAGGCCAGTTTTCCATGGTGATGTGGCCGGTCTTGCGGTCGAGGGTGATCAAGGAGTAGCCGACCGAGCGGTCGTGGAGGCGGGCGGGCTCGCGGCCGGTGGCGAAGGGATTGGAGACCGCATGCACGGTAATGCGGTTGTGAAAGCCATCGAGGAATTGGCCGGTGTATTTTGGGTCGCCCTCGCGGCGGCTTTTACCAACCGATGAGGGAAACCAGCGGCGCGGCCAGATATTGGCAATCGCCGGTGTCGCAATCCACCAAGCGCCGGCATCGTGTGCTTCGAGTCCGTATTGGCCGGTCATGCCGAGATGTTGATCCCCGGCGATGTGCAGGGCTCCGGCGCGGGTGATTTCGCGGACGGCGAAGTCGCGGCGGGACTGGGGCCATCCGTTGCCATCAAAATCCACCTTCACGATATCGTCGGGCGGATACTCGCCGGGCTGGAGGACAGGCAGGTTGGGGACGACATTGTCGGAAAAGGCATTGGTGGGCAAGGTGTGGGCCGAGGCAAAAGGACTTTGGGAAAAAACCAGACGCCAGCGGGAATTGGGAGCCCGGGTCCCGGCCCAAGCGGCAAGGAATTTTTCCTGGCGCGCCCCGAGAAGGCTTGCTCCCTCGACATCGAATACGCGGGCATCTCGAAGATTGGGGAACTGATAAGCTTGGTTTTGCGGCCAGCCATTGGAGATTTTCGCCTCGGGAAGCTGCGCTTTGGGGGCCGATTTGAACTGGCGGTCGGAGAGTATCGCCATATCGATGCCCGCATAACTCCAACGGGTAAAATAGACCGTGATGCCGTTGAGGGATGGTTCGGCATCGGACGGTGCGGGCAAATTACCCGTCTGGGTGAGATGCACGGCATTGACGCTTCCAGCAGACAACTTGTAACCGCCGCTGTCCTGGGCGGAGGCACCGGAATCCGTCGCTCGGTCGGCCAGTTTACCGCCTTGACCCCATAAATTTCCATGGAGCACATCGTGATCGGCGGGAAGGATGATGGAAGGAATCCGCGAAAGCAGCGAGCCCCACGACCAACCATGCATGTAGTATTTGCGGAGGTAGCAGAGGCTGGCGCGGTCATCGTAAATGGTGTTGTCCGCGGGGCCGAGATGGTGGCCGTAGCCGCCAACAGGTTCGTAGATCTGATCGCCGAGGAAGGCGATGAGATCGGGATTCTGATCGGAAACATTTTGCACCAGAGGATTGTGGGGAAATCCAGTGGCATCGTTGCACGAGAGCGCGGCCACCCGCAGGGAATCCCGCTCGATGGGGATCGCTGCCAGCGTGCCAGCGTATGAGGATTCCCTCCATCTCACGCGATAGGCGGCCGGCGTGCTCGCATTGAAATTCCTTACCACGAAGCGCGCCAGCCGCGCTTTCGGATCGATGGCAGCCGTGCCAACCACCTCGCCACGAATTTCGAGCCGGGCTTCCTCGGGTGAATCGACCGGCATGAATTGCGCAGTTAGCACCAAAGTGCCATCATTCACACTGTGCTGGGTCCACAGAACGGGGCCGAAGGCGCGCTCCGGATGGGCGACGATTTTCGATCCTGTTAGCGAAATCCTTGAGATCGCATAGCGCCAATCCCCGCCACGCTGCTGGGCAATGCCAGCGACGCGGCCAGGACGCGGTTGGCGGATCAGGGTGGAAACCGGTGCTTGCGACGAAACGGTGAAAGCAACCAGTCCGGGCAGCCAAGAGGGGTGCACGCCCTCGTTGACGAAGCGGCGGGCTTCGCCTCCTTCCGCAAGGGACGTGGCGGCAAGCTCCAGCGCATAGAGGCCATCGGCCATCGGTCGGGCACTGAGCGAAAGCCGCAAGGACCCGTGGTGCGGGGCAAGCAGCGGCTCGTCGGAACGATGGCTACCGATGAAAAACCGCCCGTCTTGTCCAATACCCGCCGCGAATCCCGTGCCGGAGATCGCGCTATCGCGGTAGTCGTTGAAATTTCCCTGGAGACCCATTTGAAATCCAATAAATCCCTCGCCGCCGCCCTTCCCGATCGGCTCGAAGTCCGCCTCGAGGAGAAGCGTGCCGGGCGCGTCGGTGACTTCTGCGGTGAGCAGCGCGAGATTGCGGTCGCCGCCTGAATGAGTGTTGCAAGCGCGGCCGTTTTTCAGGACCCAATCCTCCATGGGGTTGGCCCAAAAATCAGGCCCGATCCAAATCCGGTTTTTGAGAATGAATGGGTTATGAAAGCTCCGCGACTCACCCAAACAGTGAGAGGAGTCGGATCGGTTTTTCGACTCAACCGATTGAATCTCCGTTTCCTCCGTTATCTCCTGTAAAAATCATTCCAGTTTTTAGGGTTACGGTTCTTCTTCCAGATATCCACCGGCATGTCGTTCTTTTGGGCCGGGCCGGGAGTGCGGCGTCCGTCGGCCACAAGAGTTGACGTAAACTGTGCGGTCGGGTCATGGTCTATCAATCTCCGCCAGCGTTTCGGGCAACCGGCATTTGCGCGCCGACGGACTTGAGCCAGGCGTCGAGCCGCGCGCTCAAGTCGCTTTTCTGCGCAGAGTTTGAATCGGCGAGATTTTTTTTCTCCGATAAATCATTTTTCAAATCGTAAAGTTCCTCGGTTCCGGTTTCGTAAAAGCGGATCAGTTTCCAGTCACCAACCCGCGCCACGCTGTAGGGCGAAATTTTTCCGCCGTTCCAATAATGCGGATAATGCCAGAACAGCGCGTCGTGCGGGATTTGTTTTTCACCGCGCAGCAGCGGCACGAAACTCACGCCGTCCACCGCCGTGCAGCTGGCGGATTTTTCCACCCCGGCCAGTTCAAGCAACGTGGGGAAAAAATCCATTGTGATGACCGGGGTGTCGCACACCGTGCCCGCGTGCGTGACGCCCGGCGCTTTGACGATGAGCGGGACGCGCAGGCCGCCTTCGTAGGCAGTGCCTTTGCCGTTGCGCAACGGAAAGTTCGATGTGGCCGTCGGCTTGCCGAAATGGACGCAACCGCCGTTGTCCGAGGTGAACATGATGATGGTTTTTTCAGTCAGATGCAGCTCGTCGAGCTTCTTCACGATGCGCCCTACGCTTTCGTCCACGCTCTTGAGCATGGCCGCATAGACCTTGTTGCTCTGCCCGTTGCTGCCCGGTTGATTGGCAAATTTGTCAATCTCCTCCTGCTTGCCCATCAGGGGCGAGTGAACAGCATAGTGGCAGAGGTTGATGTAAAACGGATGATTCTTGTTCGCCGCGATGAATTGCAGCGCCTCGTCTGTAAGCTGGTCGGTAAGATAATCGCCCATCTGTCCGCCGCGTTCTGCCAGGCCGGGCACGCGATGCCCGTTGTTAGTCGCGCCGTATGGCAAGAAATACGAAACCGGATGGCCGGTGTCGCCGCCGGCAACATTGGTGTCGAAGCCCTGATGCTGTGCAAAAAAACCTCTTGTCGCCCAGATGCCATTTGCCGATGTGCGCCGTGGCGTAGCCGAGCTTTTTCAACGCTTCGGCCAGCGTCGTTTCTTCCAGCGGCAGGTGTTGCTGCCACTCGGGAATTTTGAACCGCGAATTCTTCGGCGCGCCTCCGCCTGAAATCCAGTCGGTGATATGCAGTCGCGCCGGATGTTTGCCGGTCATCAGCGCCGCGCGCGTCGGCGAACACACGGCGCACGCCGCGTAGGCGGAAGTGAATCGCGTGCCGGCAGCGGCCAACGCATCCAGTTGCGGTGTCTGATAAAACTTGCTGCCAAAACATGCGCCATCCGCCCAGCCCATGTCGTCAACAAGGATGAAAACGATGTTGGGCTGGCGTGCTGGCTTTTCGGCGGCACCGGCGAGCGTCGTGCAGAAGAGGATGGAGGCGATGATGGTTTTCATTTATTTCTTGGGTTTCCGGGGAGTGGCAACGAACATGACCGGTCCCAAAATAGGCACCCCAATGCCTGCGAAGATCCGCTATGCGGATCTGGATGAGGGTTTTTCATTTGAATTTCCGGAATTTCCGGAGGCTGGGAAAAAGACAACCGAATCAGGGATTCACGCTGACTTTCAATCGCATGAAACGGCCGACAGTGTCGGCATCCACGGTGTCACGGACGCGCAGGAGGCTTGCTGAGTTTTCTTCGATGGCGGTTTGTGCCTCAGACCAGGACTGCGTGGCCAGGTCGCCGCCGACCGTCGCGCTGCCGCTTCCGGAGATGACTCCCTGGATGGTGAGGTCGCCCGTGGCGGTGTAGGTGAACGAGCCGTCGCCGTTGTGAGTCACCGAGCCATGAGCGGGCGTGGTCCATGCATGGATAATCAAAGGATCCCGCTCCACGTCAGAGGCACGCTTGAAGACGCTGTCGGTTCCGAACGCGCGGTCGTTCATGAAGGTGGTCACCTCGGCGGCGGAGATCACGCGGTTGAAGACGGTGAGCTTGTCCAGCCCGCCGATGAAGCAACCGGCGTTGCCCGAGGCGTTCTCGATTCGGCCGAGGCTCTGGAAGGCGAGGTTTCTGACACCGGTGGGCCCCGTGCGAGAGTCCGCCAGAATTCCGTCCAGATAAAGCTGCGCCGCTCCGGTGGTGGCATTGCGGGTGAATACGATGAAGTGCCAGATGCCGTCGTTCACCGGTTGCGGCGACTGTGCGAGCAACGAAGCATCCACCGAGAATCCGATGCGGCCATTTGAATCGAGCCATCCCCACTGGATGCCGCCGGGTGCCGCCGCGCTGCCGGTGACGCCCGGTGAGGTGGCGTAGTCCGCGCCGCCGGCGGCGGTGGTGCGCATCCAGAACGCGAGTGACGCGGTGCCGCCGAGTTCGTTAGTCCGGCAACGAATGACGCAAGGTGCCGGATTGGGTTGATGTCTCATTAATAGCAAGATCCCCGCCAGCCGCGCGACGCGGTTCTGGCAAGAAATGAACAAGCGCGATCATGATGCGGCCGTAAGCCCCCGAGCGTCCGCCGTTTGAATGAGCTCGATATACTGAGCGGGGATGGCGAGGATGGCCGGTTTCAGGCGGCTTGCGAGTCGCCCGACTTGATCGCGGGGTGGGCA
>JBIPND010000402.1:0-4022 GCA_044374015.1 Luteolibacter sp.
CCCACCCAGATCAAACCGAATACAATCAAAATACCCTTTTTCATCAGTTTCCGGAATGCGAGTAAGTGCGCAGGAAGAGCTGGACGTCCTTCACACTCGCCGCGAAACGGCTGAGGCCGGTCTGCTCGTCCTTGAGCAGGGTGTAAGCGGGAATCACGATCTTCCAGCGGCTGTTCCACACGCTGCGGCCGATCAGGCGCGAGTTGGTGAACTCCGCAGGCACGCTGCCGGTCGCGAAGTAGGAGGCGTCGCCGACAGGGCGGAAGGCCTGGTGCTTGCGTAGAATCCAGGGAGTTTCGCTCAGGGTGCCGTTGGCGTCGAAGAACTGCGTGCTGTTGAAGGCCGTGGCACCGAGGTTGTAAGGCAGGGGCAGAGCCTGGTCCTGCACGGTCCAAGAGCGCACGGTGTTGGAGTCGCCCAGCGGCGGCGCCAGCATGCTGTCGTTGCCGCACGGGATGAGGTAGACCCAGGGCGTGGCGCTGAGCATGTCGGTCGCGCCGGTGGGCGTGCGCCCATAGGTGTCGGTGTCCATGCCGACGTAGCCGGGCAGCGCAATGCCTACGCTGTAAATCTTGGTGGCAAAGCTGGTCGGCGAGTAGTTGTGGTCGCCCGCCGCCAGATCGAGGCCGAAGAAATTCAGCGAGTGCTGGATGGTGCTGCTGAAGGGAATGATGATGCCCGGCACCGCCGTGCCGTCCGGCTTGGCGAGGTTGCGGCAAAACTTGGCCACGTCACTGTCGGCGGCCACGTTGGCCACCATGTGCTGTTCGAGAGTCTGCTGCCAGGCATCGTCGTCGGCGGTGGAGGCCGGATCGCTGGTGAGCCGGAACAACTCCGAGCGCAACGAGAAGACCGTGCCGTAGTGGTCCGGGTTGTTGACGCCCAGGCGGCCCTTGGCCACCGAGAAGTCCGCGTTGAGCTGGGCGAGGGTGCCGGCCAGACCGGGATCGCCCAGGGCGCTGGTGGTGGCCTGCGGGGTGCCGCCGCTCAGGTCGCCCAGCGAGCGCGAGGCGACGATCTTGTCGAAAATCCCCTGGCCGGCGCTGGAGCCCAGCAGCCCGGTTTCGTAGTCATAGCTTTTGGCGGAGAGATAGCTGTAGCGGCTGCCCAGGTCGAAGAGGCTGCGGTATTGCGCCAGCGATTCGTCGCGGAAGACGCGGAAGGTGAGGTCCTTGGTGCGGTAGCCCTGGATGACAGCGGCGGCCCGCTTGCGGAAGGTCTCGCGCTCGGTGAGCACCCGCTGGCCCTTGGCGAGGACCGCCCGCACGCGCTCATTGGCTTGCTGATAGCTCGCCCCCGCCAGGTTGATGGAAGAGAGCATTCCGGTCATTTCGCGATACTTTTGCTCCACCTCATAGGCGAGTTGCTTGTCTTCAAGAGCTGCATCCTTGTCACCCAAGAGGGAGTTCAACTTAAACAGGTCGTTGTCTATGTCAGCCTGCAAGCTGCGGGCAGACGTATTGGATGCAAATCGGGTGATCCGAAGGAACTTCTGACCTATACTAAAAGTTCCAAAGACAAGCGATCGAACTCCCGAAGATGGGTCGAGAGAGGTTCCAACTACAGTGGGAAGCCCACTTACCAGCGTTTTAGCGTCTTCGGTAAGGTGATCGATCACTTCGGTGAGGCCATCGGCAATGGTCTCCAGAGCCGCCCTCGCTGTTGCTTTCTCGGAGACAGCCACTTGAGCCTCATCCTGGAGCTGCGCTTTTTGCCGTGCAATATCCAGCGCATCCAAAGCCAGCTGGGCCTCGCGCTGGAAATCCCGGTTCACATCGGAGATGGCGTCGGTGGCGTTCTTGAGATTGAGATAGGCGAGATGCGCCTCCATCAGCGCGCTTTGGAGTTCGCCCGTCTCCGAGCGTGTGCCCATGCCGCCCGCGCGGTAGCTGTCTGAATACTGGATGAACTGGTTGGGATCGATGGTCACCGTCTGGGTGATGACATGGGCGCCATTATTACTCTCCTTGAGGATGTCCTTCACCGACTTGCCGGTGAAATCATCGATCGCGGAGGGCGTGGTCACCTTCATTTCCACGCTCTGGCTGACCATGGTGGCTTCGATTCCATCGCTACCCTTCTGCAGATTGGCGAAGGGCCGGTCCACCACGAACCAGTTGAAGAGGTCAGGTCCGTTATAGTCCTGGGCATAGATCTTGCCGGCTCCGACATCACCCGCGTAAGGCTGGCCATAAATCTCGATCAACTGCGTCTGATAGGCGGATTCCTGACTGACAATCGCAGTATTGTAATCATCCAGGCTGTTCTGCTGGGTGCGCAGCGAGGCGCTCATTTTACCGGCTTGCTGGAAGGCGCCCGAGGCGTTGTTGAGAGACGCGAGCGCCCGCCCGTAGACCTGCTCGTAGTGGGAGGTGCCGGCCAGGATCTGATCCGGGGAAATGTCGAAGGCGATGGCCCCCGAGCTGAGCCCGAGCGGATTGAGGTGCGCATCGGCATTGTCCATGGTGGTCTGCAGGCTGACGGCCAGCGCTTCGAGTTCGCCGAGTTCGGGCACGGTGGTGCGGTCGATCTTCTGCACGCCGGTGTGGGTGGAATCGACAGCGGGCAGCAGCGCGTTGGTCATCGCCCAGTGGCAAAGATTGCCCTGGGCGGAACGGCTCGCGGTTTCATCGAGCGCCCAGGCCTCGCTGGCATCCGAAAACTGGCTCCAGCCGCTGGAGGCATCGTCCTTGTAGTTTTTGCGGAACAGCAGTTCGCACATCTGTTGGGCGCTCTTGCCCAAAGCGGAGGCGGCGGCGGCAAACTTGCGCTCATCCTGATAGTCGATGGTGATGGGCTGGCCGAACACGGTGACGGCCTCGGCACGCGGGGTCCAGGTGAAGTTCGGATTGTGGAGCAGACGGTAGTAATTGGTGAGAGCGGTCAGGTAGTGGCCGTAAGCGTCGCCATGGCCCTGCGGGAACATGAGTTGGGCATCTCCCTCGTCGAGCACGCCATTGGCCGTGCTCTGGCCGGATTTCTCCTTGATGTTGTAGTTGGTGGCGTAAATCGACTCGCCGCCGTTGATGCCGCCGGTGTAGTTCCAGTAGAGGCGGTTGTAGGCAGGCGCGGTCATCACGCCCGGGCTCACGCTGTTGTCGCGACCGCGCAGCAGGGCGAGCTCCTCGTCGAGAGAACTTGCCACCTGGCCCTCGAAACTGAAGCGACTGGTGTTCACCGAGCCGTCATCCAGTGAGATGGTCGGGTTGGCGGCATCGGCATAGGCCTCGTTGCCGACGATCATGTAGAGGTCGTTGAGGTACCCCCCGGCCAGCAGCAGGGCGTTGTTGGTGTCGGGGTCATTGGTATTGGCGTCAATGCTCATGCCCTTGGCGCGGTTGAGCACGGTCTCGTAGGTCTCGATGAGGCCCACGCTATTCACGTTGTCCAAGGTCAGGGCGATGTTGCCTTCCCAGCGTTTGCCGGCCTGGGTCAACATGCTCACGTCGGTATTGACGGCATTGTTGTAGAGGTCCTTGACGCGTTGGGAGAACGGGTTGATCCCGGCGAGCACGCGCTTGATCCAGCCCTCGTTGAACTGGGCCGGCATCCAGCGCGACCAGGGAGTGCCAAGCACGTTGCCAGCGCTCGACTTCGGCCGGTAGCGCAGGGTGAACCAGCGGTCGTTGAGCACAAACTGCGGCCCACCGAAGGGATTGAGCACATTGCCGCCGATGATGGCGGTGTTGGTGTTGATGGTATCGACGCCGGTCGACGAGTTGTAGTCGCCGGGCAGCTGCCATTCCGAACCACTGGTCACGAGATCGGTCTCCACGGCCGCTTCCAACTTGAAATTGACGCTGGAAGAACCGTTCGCGTCATTGGTGGTGAAGAGCGCGAGCTCGATGGTGTTGGCACCCTGGGTGAAATAACTCGGGTCGACACTGAACTGCTGGCTGAGGCCGGTGGCCGAGAGGCCGGTGCCGGCATTGGTGATCGCGATGGGCGAGTTGGCGACGTTGCCGGCCAGGGCGGCCACGCCGTTGACGTAGAGCACGAAGCCGTCGTTGCCACCCAGGCTG